>CALWZU010000053.1 GCA_944386095.1 uncultured Clostridia bacterium
AGGCGCTGTCGGAAGCCCTCTTTGACAGCGAAAAAAATCTGATCCGCATCGATATGTCCGAATATATGGAAAAGCACGCAGTGTCCCGCCTTGTGGGAGCGCCTCCCGGCTATGTGGGATACGACGAGGGGGGGCAGCTGACGGAGGCGGTCAGACGCCATCCCTACAGCGTTATCCTTTTTGACGAGATCGAAAAGGCCCACCCGGATGTGTTCAACATCCTGCT
This sequence comes from uncultured Clostridia bacterium, assembly GCA_944386095.1. GTDB lineage: Bacteria > Bacillota > Clostridia > Peptostreptococcales > Anaerovoracaceae > CALWZU01. The sequence continues at coordinate 227 of CALWZU010000053.1, forward strand.
GCAGCTTTTGGATGATGGCAGGCTCACGGATAATCAGGGAAGGACGGTGGATTTTAAAAACACCATCGTCATCATGACCTCTAACCTGGGCAGCCAGTATCTGATCGAGGGCATCACCCCCAACGGCGATATCCACGATGACGCCAGGGCTATGGTAGAGGATGAGCTTAAGCGTCATTTCCGCCCGGAATTCCTTAACAGAATCGATGATATCGTGATCTTCAAGCCCCTGCAGATGGAGCAGATCGTCCAGATTATCCAGCTGTCCATGAAGGATCTGGAAAGACGGCTGGAGGAAAAGAATATCTCCATTACATTAACGGAAGAGGCAAAGCTTCATATCGCCCGGGAAGGCTATTCCAGCGTATACGGAGCAAGGCCGGTAAAGCGGTATCTGCAAAAGCATCTGGAAACGCCTATGGCGGCAGAGCTGATCAAGGGAGACATTTTGGAAGGAGATATCGTGACGGTGGATGTAAAGGAAGGCGCTTTGGTTTTTACTGCCCGGCATGAAAAGGAAGGGCAGGAGCAATAAGAAGTCCGGATAGGCAAGGCGAGCTTTAAAAGGGCGTGGATCCCGCCTGTAAAGCCCGGCCATAAACAAAAAGCATCTGAAATGGAAACGTATTCCCAGGGCTGTAAAAGGCCCGGGGAATACGTTTTTTATGAAGGCTTCTGAATTTAGAAGCAAAAGAACGGCGCTATTTTGATTGCCGGTGCTGGTGCTGACGGAGGGTGAGGTTTTCACCCCGGAAAATGACATAGGCGCCGATCAGGATCAGGACGACTCCGACGACGGTAAAGATCACCGGCACTTCTCCCCAGATGATAAAGCCCAGGACCGCAGAGAAGATAATGCTGGAGTAGCTGTAAATGGATAGTTCGGAAGCGGGGGCGTAGCGGTAGGCGGCGGTCATCAGAAGCTGGAAGACCGTTGCCACAACGCCAAGGCAGATCAGCTGGAAAAACTGGAACAAAGAGGGGATCACCGGCTGCTCGAAAAACATCATGGGAATGCAGCCCAGGCAGCATATGCTGGAATACCAAAGGACGATGACCTCGGACTGATCGGTTTCCCTGACCTTTTTAAGGAAGGTATAGGTAATAGCCATGAACAGGGCGGACAAAAGAGCGACGATATAGTAGAAGTTGATCTGATGAAAACCGGGACGGACGATGAAAACCGCGCCGGCAAAGCTAAGACAAAGCGCCGCCAGGTGATACCAATGGAGCTTTTCCCCCAGAAACAAAAAGCACAAAACCGCCAGAAGGAAGGGATAAAGGTTGGAAAGGGTGACGGTTTCCGCCATGGGGGCGTGGGAGAGGGCGATATAATACAAAAAAGTACTGATCAGGCCCGTAAGGCCTCTGCCGATCAAGCCCAGATGGTTATTGCCGCCAATAGGGGTTTTGTTTTTGCAAAGGATCACAAGGCAGATCACAAGGCCGAAAAAAGTCCTGAAAAACAGCTTTTCAAATACGGGAATCCCCTCGATCCATTTCACATTGGCGGCGATAAGGGCATAAAAAAAAGCCGCGATAAGCATCAGCAGTACGCCTTTGTTTTTATCTTTCACATCGATCATCTCCAGTTGTGTCAATTATGCAGGTCATTTTCTTCAGAAAAAGACGTTAAAGGGTCATAAAGCATCATTGAAGGATATTTTACACCTTTTTTATTAGAAAAGCAAATTTTAAGTGTGCGTATTTGCTTTTAAGACAGCTTTGAGATATAATGTAACATTGTAGTGACGTTTGAAAAGAAAATGACGATATAACAAAGGAGAGTTGGAAATGGGAAAAACTTTGGCTTACAAAATTCTGGAAAACCATCTTTTGGAAGGAGAACTGAGGCCGGGAAATGAAATCACGATCCGGATCGATCAGACCTTGACCCAGGACTCCACGGGAACCATGGTTTATCTGCAGCTTGAAGCAATGGATGTAGATCGTGTGAAAACCGAGCTTTCCGTGGCCTATATCGACCATAATACCCTTCAGACAGGCTTTGAAAACGCTGACGACCATGCCTTTATCAAAAGCGTGGCAAGACGGCACGGCATTTTGTTTTCCAAGCCGGGAAACGGCATCTGCCATCAGCTGCATCTGGAAAATTTCGGTGTGCCCGGAAAAACCCTTTTGGGCTCTGACAGCCATACCCCTACCGGCGGCGGTATCGGCATGATCGCCATCGGAGCGGGAGGCCTGGATGTAGCCGTAGCGATGGCCAAGGGCGCCTACACCCTGACCGTTCCCAAGGTTCTGGGAGTGAAGCTCACAGGCTCTCTCAAGCCCTGGGTGAGCGCCAAGGATGTGATTTTGCATGTGCTGCAAAAGCTGACGGTAAAAGGCGGCGTGGGAAAGATCGTGGAATACTTCGGAGAAGGGGTGTCCAGTCTCACCGTTCCCGACAGAGCCACCATTACCAATATGGGCGCGGAGCTGGGGGCTACGACCTCTGTTTTCCCAAGCGATGAAAACACCAGGAAATTCCTGCTTTCACAGAATCGGCAGGAATCTTACATACCCCTTTGCGCTGATGAGGATGCGGTTTATGACGAGATCCTCGAGGTGGATCTTAGCAGCCTTACGCCTTTGGCCGCCAAGCCTCACAGCCCCGATAACGTGGAGGCCGTATCCGAGATCGGGCCTATCAAGGTGGATCAGGTGGCAATCGGCAGCTGTACCAATTCCTCTTATACGGATCTGATGAAGGTGGCGGCGATTTTAAAGGGCAAAAAGGTCCATCCCGACGTGAGCCTGGTGATTTCCCCTGGTTCCAGCAAGATCCTTAGCAAGCTGGCGCAGAACGGGGCGTTGGCGGACATTATCAATTCCGGCGCCAGAATCATGGAAAACGCCTGCGGCGCCTGCATCGGCATGGGGCAGTCCCCTAAATCCGGGGCGGTTTCTCTCAGGACATATAACCGTAATTTCAAGGGAAGAAGCGGGACCGCCGACGCCAAGGTATACCTGGTCAGCCCGGAGACGGCGGCTCTTTCCGCTGTAAAAGGCGTTCTGACGGAGGGCACCGGTCTGGAAGCGCTGCCAAAGATCGATCCCTATGAGGATTTTCCCTTCAATGATAACTTTATCGTATATCCAGAGGGCTGCGACGTGAACAACACGCCGGTGGAAATGGGCCCCAACATCAAGCCCTTCCCCAGAAATACAGCCCTGCCTGAAACCGTAAGCGCCGTGGTGACCTTAAAGGCGTCGGACAATATCACGACCGATGACATCATGCCCTCTGATTCAAGGCTTTTACCCTACCGCTCCAATATTCCCCATCTTTCCGATTACTGCTTCGAGGCAATCGACAAGGGATTTCCCCAAAGATGCAGGCAATATGGCGGGAGTGCGATCGTAGGGGGCGAAAATTACGGACAGGGTTCCAGCCGGGAACATGCCGCTCTGGTGCCTCTTTATCTTGGAGTTAAATTTGTCCTGGCTAAATCCTTTGCCAGGATCCACCGCTCCAATCTGATCAACAGCGGCATTTTACCTCTTGTGTTTGCCGATCCGGCGGATTATGACAAAATCAGCCTGGAGGATGAACTGGTGATCGAAAACGCCCCAAAACAGGTAATGGAAGAGTATATCACCCTTGTGAACAAGACCAAAAATGAATCCTATCAGACCCGGGCGAACCTTCAGGAAATGGAAAAGGCCATGATCCTTGCCGGAGGGAAAATCAACATGATGAAGCAACAGTAGGGGCGGAAGGCCTCCAAGGCAAAGCCGATTTTTGCAACAGGGAAATATGCCCCGAAGAAATACGGGACAGAGGATAAAGGAAAGACAATGAGGTGCCAAAATGCAGGAATATTTGGAAAAATTTGATGCGATTGTGAAGCAGCAGCTGAAAAGAGTGGAAAACATGAAGCAGGATGGTGATTTCCTGGATTATCAGAGCCTGGATAAAATCATCATCGGCGTTGTAGGCGGAGACGGCATCGGTCCCGCCATTACGGCCCAGGCGAAACGGGTGCTGGAATATCTGCTTGCGGATCAGGTGAAAAGCGGCAAGGTGGAGTTTCGGGTCATTGAAGGCTGCACCATCGAAAACAGAGCGGCGGAGGGAAAAGCGATTCCCGAAAAGGTGCTGGAGGAGCTGAAAAAGTGCCACGTGATCCTGAAAGGCCCCACCACCACACCCAGAAAGGGAGACAAGTGGTCCAACGTGGAAAGCGCCAACGTGGCCATGAGAAAGGAACTGGATCTGTTTGCCAACGTAAGGCCCGTCAAGGTGCCCCAGCTTGGCATCGACTGGACCTTCTTCAGAGAAAATACGGAATGTATGTATGCCCTGGGAAGCCAGGGAGTCAACATCGGAGAGGATATCGCCTTTGATTTCCGCGTGATCACCACTCCCGGCGCGCAGAGGATCGCCCGTCTTGCCTTCGATTATGCCAGAGCCAACGGGAAAAACCGGGTGACCATCGTTACAAAAGCAAATGTGGTCAAGGCCACCGACGGGAAATTTTTAGAGGAATGCAAGAAGGTGGCTTTGGAGTATCCGGAAATCCAGGTGGATGATTGGTATATCGATATTATGACGGCCAAACTGGTGGACGAAAAGAGAAGAGGACAGTTTCAGGTGATGATCCTGCCAAATCTGTACGGGGATATTCTCACAGATGAAGCGGCGGAATTTCAGGGCGGCGTGGGAACGGCAGGAAGCGCCAACCTGGGAAAACGCTACAGTATGTTCGAGGCCATTCACGGCTCCGCTCCCAGAATGGTGGAAGAGGGGAGGGCTATTTATGCAGATCCTTCCAGCGTGATCAGAGCCGGCGCCATGCTCCTTTCTCATATCGGCTATCAGGAGCAGGCGGATAAGCTGAGCCGGGCACTGGAAATCTGCGCAGCGGAAAAGAAATGCGTTATGACGGGCCGGCCGGATGGCGCTACGGGAGAGGCCTATGCCGACTACATTATGCAGACCGTTCAGAGTCTGGGATCGTCTTTTGTGGGATAGATCTATTTTGTTAAAATCCCTTTCCCTTTGAAAAGAAAGGATGCTTCCTTCCGGTGAATGGCATTCACGGCCGGGGCATCCTTTTTGATGCATCCTTTGAAAGCAAAGAAAAAAGAGGTCGTTTGCGACCCCTTTCTTCAGGAATAAGAGAGTGTATTAGAAGTTGATAATTGCAAATTCATATGGTCAAATTTCTTTTGACATATGTATTATATACAACATGTGAAAATTAAGCAACCGGTTTTTAAAAAATTTATAAAATTTTTCAATCCGCACCATTTTTTAAGGCCGGTTCCTGTAATATCATATTTACGAAAGGGCGGGCAATGTAATATAATAAATAAAACAGAAAAGCCCATAGGCGGCAAGAGGGAGAAAAGTATGAACGATACCGTTTCGCTGCTGATGAGACGTCTTGAGATCAAAACGCTGTCTGAGATAACGGACTACGATGTTTTTTGCAACCTGATGGAATACGAAGAAGGAATCGATGAAAGCGAGTTCTTTGACCTGCTGGGTCAGGCGGATCCATTGCAGCTTTCCCTAGTGGTGGGAAAATATCTGGACGAAATAAAGGATTTGATTCCATCTAACGGAATCGGGTTATATAAAAAGATAAACGAGGGAAAGAAGGTTTTCCAAAACCTGTTTCATTGCGATCCGAAAAGGGGAATCTCTCCCAGATTGTTGGATGTGCTGTACCGCTTTCGGCAGTGGTATGCCACTGACGCGAAGCTTTCCTGCCATGACCTGGGAAAAGATGAAACCCGTTTTGTGACTTTGTGCGAAGCCCTTCTTCTTATCAGGATGGAGCGTCTTGGCGAGGGACTTTATGAAATCGATTTTGACGAAACCATGGCCTTTGACTTTGACGCTGACAGGTATGCCGCGGAGGAGTTTGGGGAGGATTACGATGATGAAAACCCCTGGGACCGCCAGGAGAAAAACGATGAATGGGAAGAAGAGGAGCCCGGGGAGGAACAGGACTATGATGCCGGTTCCGGCTGGGAAGAAAGAGACTATGATTCCAGAGAAGACAGCAGATATGATGATGATGAAGGATATAACGAGAATATAGATTTGGGATCTTGCGAGAGTGGAGAGTTTTAAAGGAAGAAGGAGGGAGAAGCATGGCTGCAATGACATCGCAACAATTAAAAAAAGTGCTGCAGGTCAGGCAATGGTCTGAAATCAAAACACCCCAGCAGTTTTACCGGCTGATGCGGCATTTTCATGACCTGTCTCCGATCCTGCAAAGAAGGATCGTGTCGGAAATCAATGATTTAACCAAGATGACCGAGGATTTTCTGCGGCTTTGCATAGACGGCATCGTGGATTACGAGCCGTCCATTATGCTGGAGATGATGGATCAGGCGTCGGAAATCAAAAAAGCCATAGGCGGAGAAAAACAGATCAGCAAACAGGAGCAGAAAAAAGCGGTTTCGGAAAAATACATTTCCTTTTCCGAGTGGTTTAATGTAGACGGAGAAGTCCAGTGCAGCAACGGAAAGGATGAAATCATCTGCAGCGTTTCCGATGCGGTGGAAATGGCCATTGAAAATGACCGAAAGGAAAAAAAGGAGCCTATCAATATGATGCTTCTGACTAAGCAGCGCCGGGATCTGATGCGCCAGCAGGAGCTGATGATGCTTTCGGAGCTGGCGATGGATGAGGATTTCATGTTTGAGCTGTTCGGTGAGGATGCGGAGGCCCTGGGCTTTGAGCGGCCGGGAAACAAGTATCTGAACTGAAAAAGGATTTTTTCAAAGATTTGTATTTGAAAGGACCCGCCCAAGAGGCCGGGTCCTTTTTCTTGGCTTTGTTTTGTCACCCCAGCTCGAAGCTTTTAAAGGCCACACGGTACTGGGTATGGCGGAAAATCGTGTTGATCATGTTGAGGAAGTTTTCGGAAAGGTCGCTGGCGTAAAACACATGCTGGGCCTTCCTGTCTCCTGCGAGCATCTGCCGTTCGGTCAGGTAGCCGCCGATTTCTTCTGTGATCTCCCGGGAAGGATCGATGATGCGAAGATCGGGATAAAGAGCCTGGATCTGATGGCGGATCAGGGGATAATGGGTGCAGCCCAGCACCAGGGTATCCAGCTGATTGGATTTGATAAAATCCTCCAGATAATGGCGGACCGTCAGGGCGGTGATATCGTCCTGGGTGAAGCCCTCCTCGATCAGGGGGACAAACAGGGGACAGGCCTTGGAATAAAGGGTAAGAGCGGGATTGAGAGATAATATGTTTGTCTCGTAGGCGCCGTTTTCGATAGTGGCTTTGGTGCCGATGATGCCGATGCGGTTTTCCGCCCCGCAGACCTGTGCCACTTTTTTTGCGGCAGGCTGGATGATGCCCAGAACGGGTATTTGAGGATGCTTTTCCCGTAAAAGCTCCAGGCAGGTTGCCGTTACCGTGTTGCAGGCGATCACGATCATTTTGACCCCTTGAGAGGCCAGAAAATCAGCGATTTCCAGGGAAAACTGCCGGATCGTGCCTACGGCCTTGGAGCCGTAGGGGGTACGGGCCGTATCGCCGAAATATATGATCCGTTCATGGGGGAAGCGTTCCATCAGATAAGGAACCGCCGTCAGGCCTCCCAGGCCGGAATCAAAAAAACCGATGGGTCTGTTGTCCATTGTGTTCAAGTCCTTTCCATAAGCCGGTAAAGAAGAGATTCCCTCAAGGCGCAGTGAAATTTTTCGGAAATCCTTTACTAGCTTCAGCCTTTTTTATACAATAGTATACAAATAGATATTAATGACATTTCAGAAAAATGTAAATACTAAATTCGCGATTTCATCGCCGTCATATAAACAAGGGAAAGGAAGGTAAGGCTATGAGTGAAGAAAAAAGAGTCAAAACAAGAGAGGAGATCCCTTCTGAATATAAGTGGAATATCGAAAAAATGTACCGGCAGCAGGATACCTGGGACCGGGATTTTCAAATTGTGAGGGATGGCGCAAAGGAGCTTGCCTCTTATGAAGGCCGTCTGGGAGAGGACGCCCATACGCTTTTGGAATTTCTTGACAAACGCAGCGACATCTGGCGGACCTTCGAACATCTTTATGTATACGCCAGGATGCGGAAGGACGAGGATAATACCAAAGCCCAGTACCAAAGCATGTGCGAAAAGGCCCAGTCTCTTGCCGCGGAGCTTTCCGCCGCCCTGGCGTTTTTCGCTCCGGAGCTGATGAAGCTTTCCAGGGAAACCCTTAATGGGTTTTTGCGCCAGGAAATGGGGCTGCATCTTTATGTGCATATGATCAAAAATATTTTGCGGCAAAAGGAGCATATCCTGCCCCCCCAGCAGGAAAATCTGATGGCCCAGTTCGGAGAGCTGACCGCCGCCTCCGGGGCGATTTTCCGGATGATCAACGATGCGGATATGAAATTCGGCCTTTGCCGCGATGAGGAAGGGGACATGGCGGAGCTGACCCATGGCAATTATATCAGCTTTATGGAATCCAGGGATCAGGATGTGAGAAAAAACGCTTATAAAACCCTGTATGAGGCCTACCGGCGTCAGAAAAACACCCTTGCCTCCACCTATTATTATAACGTGAAAACCTCCTGTGTGACTTCCCGGATCCGGGGATATGGCTCCGCTTTGGAAGCGGCCCTTTACGAGGATGACATTCCCGTTGAGGTTTATACCAATCTGATCGAGACGGTCAACCAGAATCTGCATCTATTGCACCGGTATGTGGGAATCCGCAAAAAGCTTTTAAAGCTTGACAAAGTGCATATGTATGACATGTACGTACCCCTTGTGGACCTGGAAAATCAGGAAATGTCCTACGAGGAGTGCGTGGAGCTGGTGAAAAAGGGCTTGGAGCCTCTTGGAAAGGAATATGGTGAAATCCTGGCAAAGGGCTTTGGCCCGCAGTGGAAGTGGCTGGATGTGTATGAAAACCAGGGGAAAACCAGCGGCGCGTATTCCTTTGGAAGCTACGACAGCCATCCCTTTGTTTTGCTGAATTTCAATGGGAAGAAAAAATACGCCTTTACCATCGCCCATGAAATGGGCCATTCCATGAATTCCTTTTACACCAGGATGTATCAGCCCTTTATTTACGGGGGACATTCGATTTTTACAGCCGAGGTTGCCTCTACTGTCAACGAGATCCTTCTGGGCCATTATCTCAGAGCCCATGAGGAAAATCCCCGGGAAAAGCTGTATCTGCTCAATCAGCAGATCGAAGAGTTCAGGGCTACCTTCTTCCGGCAAACCATGTTCGCTGAGTTTGAAATGCTGACCCATCAGGCGGTGGAACAGGGAGAGGTTCTGACTGCTCAGTGGCTGTGCGATACCTATGGGGAGCTGAACCGGAAATATTTCGGGGATCAGGTGGACTATGACCAGGAAATTTCTTTGGAATGGGCCAGAATCCCGCATTTTTATACGGATTTTTATGTTTATCAATACGCAACCGGGTATGCGGCCGCGATCCAGATCGCTGAAAGAATATTAAACGAGGGTGAAAAAGCGGTGGAGGATTATCTGGAATTTCTGAAAAAGGGAGATTCCGATTATCCCATCGAGCTTTTGAAGATCGCCGGTGTGGACATGAGTCAGAAGAGCCCCATCGAAAAGGCGGTTTCTGTTTTTGAGGGACTTCTGGATGAGATGGAAGAGGCTTTGAGCCGGGAGATATAAGCGGGGTACCGGGAGAAACAAGATGCAACAGGAAAGAATCGTATATGTGGCGGCAAATAACAACGCGGTTTCTCAAAAGACAAAACAGGCTCTTTTGGAAAAACTCAGAAAAAGAGGCTTCGTGGCGGAAACACGATTGACAAGCAGGGCGGAGCTGATCGTTTGTATCGGCGGTGACGGCACCATGCTGCGCACCCTGAAGGAGCATGATTTTCCCCAGATCCCGGTGATCGGCATCAATACCGGCCATCTGGGTTTTTTCCAGGAGCTGATGCCCGATGAAATCGATGTGTTTGTGGACAATTATAAAAAGGGCAATTATGAGATCCAGCAGATGCGTCTGGTTCAGGCGGAAATCCATTTTGCCGCCGGGAAGGCGGTGCTTTTGGGGATCAATGAAATCACCATCAAGGGGGACAAATCCCGCTCCATCCATCTGAATTTGAGCCTGGATCATAAATTTGTGGAGCGTTTCAGCGGAGACGGGATACTGGTGGCCACTCCGGCAGGCAGCACGGCTTACAATTACGCCCTGGGGGGCTGTATCGTGGATCCCCGGCTGAGTCTTTTGCAGGTTACGCCGATTTCACCCATGAATTCCACCGCCTACCGCTCTTTTACATCCAGCGTTGTGGTTCATCCTAAAACGAAGATCCAGATAGAGCCGGAATACGCCATGGAGCCCTCCGTGCTTGTGGTGGTGGACGGAACGGAATATCATTTTGATGAAATGACGGGTATATCCGTATTTTTTTCCGATAAATCCGTAGGCTTCATGCGATTTGAGGGCTATGATTTCTGGCACAAGGTCAAGACGAAATTTTTGTAGGGAAAGCAAAAGGTCTGCGATGGAATATATTACCGTAAAGGCCGACTGCGGCCTGACAATCAAAGATGTATTAAAAAGACGGATGGGTTTTTCCACCCGTCTTTTACGGGTTTTAAAGCGTGAGGGCGGGGTGTATCTGAACGGAAAGCCCTGCTGGCTGAATGTGAGGGTGGAGGAAAAGGATCGGATCCGGATCGATTTTCCTCAGGAAAAAAGCCATTTTCCGCCCCAGGATATTCCCCTTGAGGTTTTGTTTGAGGACGGGGATCTTCTGATCATCAACAAACAGCCGGGGATCGTGGTTCATCCAACCAAGGGCCATCCCGACCATACCCTTGCCAACGCGCTTGCCATGGACATGGAGAAAAAGGGAGAAAGCTATAAAATCCGGTTTGTAAACAGGCTGGATATGGATACCTCCGGCGTACTGGTGGTAGCCAAAAACGCATTTACCCAGCAGGCCCTTGTGGATCAGATGAAAAGAGGGCAAACGGAAAAACGGTATCTGGCTCTTTTGGAGGGAAGGCTGAGCCCCTTGGAGGGATCTGTGGACAGGCCTATCGGAGAAGCTCCCGGCAGGGTGGGGCGGGTGATAGACGAGGATGGCTATCCCTGTTTGACCCATTACCGGGTAAGGGATTATTACCTTTTGGAAAACCAGAGCCTTTCCCGGCTTTTTCAGGCCCCTGAAGATGCAAAGACACAGCCCGGCCAGCGGGACGGGCTGTGGGAAAGAGATCATATTCTTTCCTTGACGGAGCTTCTTTTGGAAACGGGAAGAACCCATCAGATCCGCGTCCATATGGCTTATCTGGGGCATCCTGTGCTGGGAGACAGCCTGTATGGAAGAAAAAGAGAGGATCTGATCGGAAGGCAGGCCCTTCATGGCGCATCTTTTTCTTTTTTCCATCCCAGGACCGGAGAAAGGCTTCGGGTAGAGGCGCCTCTTCCCCGGGATATGCTGGACCTTATTTTAAAAGAAAAAGGCGCTCCGGATCCAGGATGACCCGAAGCGCCTGGTCTGTGGTTTTGTTTTGCTATTTAGCCAAACAGGCCGTTTAAAAACTGATCTCCTCCTCCGGCAAGAAGCAGCAGCACGATCAGGGCGATAAGGCCGCCTCCGGATGTAAGAGAGCCGCCGGATGTGCTCTGGCCCAGGCAGGAATCGGTTAAGCAGCCGTTACAGAAAAGAAATAAGAGGATCAGGATCCAAAGCCAGTTATTGTTTTCTGTTTCCGAAGGGCATACAGGCTGTTTGGGATAACCCTGGCAGCCGCAGCCGGAATGAAGCTGTCTGATTTCTTCGTTCATTTTTGCACCTCCCAATGAGAAAATGTTGTTCCTTTACAGTATATGTAGGACAGAGAAAATGGTGAGGCCGATGAAAATCCCTTTAAAGGGAAAGGGAACCGGCAGAGGCGGGAGAAGCGTCCTTCGGATCCTTTGAAAGGGAAAATGCCGGAGGGCGTCAGAGCTTGGAAACATTGACTTTTCCAGGGAAAATCGATATAATTTTAAAAAACTTTTTGAAAAGCGAAGTGAGTGTATGACGGAATTTTTGATCAAAAGGTGCATTAAAAACAGCGAAAATGTAACGGATCCTGCTGTCAGGGAGGCCTATGGCAGGCTTTCGGGGATAGTGGGGATTATCACCAATATCCTTCTTGCCGCCTCCAAGGTGATCATCGGGCTTTTGTTTTCCAGCATCGCTATCGTGGCCGACGGCATCAATAATCTTTCCGATGCGGGCTCTTCCATCGTGGCGCTGATCGGATTCAAGCTGGCGGGCATCCCGGAGGATTCGGGACACCCCTACGGCCATGCCCGATATGAATATATCGCCGGCCTGATCATATCCGTCATCATTATCATCCTGGGATTGCAGCTTCTCCGGGAGGCGGCGGGAAAAATCCTGGATCCCGATCCTCTTTCCTTCAGCGCCGTTTCTGTGGCGGTGCTGGTGATCGCCATCGCCGTGAAGCTCTGGCAGATGGGCTTTTATAAAGTCCTGGGGGAAAAAATCCACTCCACCACCATTAAAGCGGTTTCCAAGGACAGCCGAAACGATGCGGTTTCTACCGGGGCTGTGCTTTTGAGCATTCTGGTGGGAAAGCTCACCGGCTTTCAGCTGGACGGCATTATGGGCGCCCTTGTGGCGATTTTCATTTTGTATTCTGGCTTTTCCCTGGTAAAGGAAACGGTGGATCCTCTTCTTGGAAAAGCGCCGGACCGGGGCCTTGTGGAGGCTCTTGAAACAAAGATCCTCTCCTATCCGGGGGCTCTTGGCATCCATGATCTCGTGGTCCATGAATACGGCCCCGGCAGGATCTTCGCCTCGGCTCATGTGGAGGTGGACGCCAGGGAAGACGTAATGAAAAGCCATGATCTGATCGATACCATCGAAAGAGATGTGATAAAGGATTTTCATATGCATTTTGTCATCCATATGGATCCTATTGTGACAGAGGATGAAAATCTTCTGCGCATCAAGGAACAGATGGAAGCTTTGCTAAAAGAAATCGATCCCCGGATCCGATTTCATGACCTTCGGTATGTGCCCAGGTTCGATATCCATTCCAGTGTTTTTAGGCAACCGCCAAGCG
>CALWZU010000054.1 GCA_944386095.1 uncultured Clostridia bacterium
AGTGGGGGAATGTATGTCCCATCTGGATCATCTCATAGCGCAGGGGAAGATCGAAAGGCGGATCCTCCGGGGAAGGGCGGCGTATTTTCCGAAGGGATAGGCAAAGGTCCTTGCCGGATAGATACCGGGAAAATCCGCGAAACGCCGGGCCTGCCGGGTTCAATGAAGGGAGAAGTTTTTCGCGGCTTTGGGAAGAACGGCAATAATGAAAAGAAAAACGACGTTTTTTCCGTCGTTTTTTGGCGCGCCCAGAGGGATTCGAACCCCCGACCTTCGCATTCGTAGTGCGCTACTCTATCCAGCTGAGCTATGGGCGCCGGTATTGAAATAACTATGTTATTATACCTAAATCCCGTGATTTTGTAAAGCCCTGTTTGGGAAAACTTTTATGCCCCGAATTACGCCCCCCGGCCCTTTTCGGCAAGCCCTGTATAGGCGGGGCGTTTTTTCAGCTTCCCGGAAAACAGAGCTGCTTTCAGGGCGAAGGAAAGTGCATTTTCAGGAAAACAGGGCCTTGATTTTTTCCCAGAAGGAGATGGGCTTTTGCTCCGGCTGGGGCCTTTCGCGGCGGTGGCTTTGATATTCTTCCATGAAATATTTTTGGCTGTTAAAGGGGATTTCCTCCTCCTTGACAGGCAGCATGGCGTAGGTGCCGTCCGGATTCATCTGCCGGGCTTTGGCGGTGTCATTCATGTGGATCTGGATCATATGGTTGAGCTTGGCCTTCAGGGCCGGATCCTGAACCGGACAGGCCAGTTCCACCCGGCGGGTCAGGTTTCGCGTCATCAGATCCGCAGAAGAAATATACATTTTGCAGGAATCCGGCTCACCAAAGCGGTAGATTCTGGAATGCTCCAAAAACCGGCCTACGATGCTGCGCACCTCGATGTTTTCGGTTTTTCCTTCAATGCCGGGCAGAATGCAGCAGATACCCCGGATCAGAAGGGTGATCTTTACCCCTGCGCAGGAGGCTTCGGAGAGCTTATCGATCATGTCCCGCTCGGTCAGGGAATTGAGCTTGAAAAAGATTTCTCCCCGCTTGCCCTTTGCGATCTCGTCGTCGATCATTTTCATCAGATGGGGCTTAAGACCGTTGGGGGCCACCAGAAGCTTTTCATAGGTATCCTCCAGATTGGCGATGGCGATGTTTTTAAAAAACAAAGCCGCGTCCTCGCCGATGGTTTGATCGGCGGTAATCATGGAAAGATCGGTATACAGGGCGGCGGTCTTTTCGTTGTAATTTCCCGTCCCCACCTGGGTCAGATACCGGATCTGTCCTTTTTCCTGACGGGTGATCAGACAGATCTTGGAATGGACCTTGTAGCCTTCCAGGCCGTAGATGATCTTGCAGCCGGCATTTTCCAGATATTCGGCCCAGTTGATATTGTTCTGCTCGTCAAACCGGGCCCGCAGCTCTATGAGTACGGTGACCTCCTTTCCGTTTTCCGCCGCCTGGCACAGATAGTCCATCAGCTTGGATTTGGCGGCGACCCGGTATAAAACGATTTTGATGGACAAAACGGAAGGATCTTCGGAGGCCTCGTGAACCATCCGCAGAAATTCCGACATGTCCTCGTAGGGATAAAACAGGAGCAGATCCCGGTGCTGGGACTGTTTCCAGATGGATTCCTGGGCAAGGAACATTTCCGGAATGCAGGGGGTAAATTCCGGATACAGAAGATCCCGCATGATGGAATGGGGAATTTTATCCTGCATACCGTAAACGTAGGACATGTCAAGGGGCGATTTGGAATAGAAGACCTGATCCTCCGACAGATTCAGCCGCTTCATCAGGCAGGTCTTGAGGAAATCGTCCAGGGCGTCCTGATGCTCCAGACGGACCGGCGCCAGACGGGAGCGCTTTTTTAGGATCTTCTGCATGTGGCGGCGGAAATCCTCATCCATATCGAAGGTTTCGTCATCGGGGCTGATGTCGGCGTTTCTGGTAACGGAGATCACCGCTTTGCATTCCAGGGAGTACATGTCGAATACGGTTTGGGTATAATGTTCCAGAACATCCTCCAGAAAGATATAGCGGGTGCTGCTGCCGGGCAGATATATGATCCGGGGCAGCCAGGGCGGCATGGTGATGATGCCGAGGATCTTATGATCCGCCGCATTCAGGGTGGCCACGATGTGCAGCTGTTTGTTGACAAGATGAG
This sequence comes from uncultured Clostridia bacterium, assembly GCA_944386095.1. Lineage (GTDB taxonomy): Bacteria > Bacillota > Clostridia > Peptostreptococcales > Anaerovoracaceae > CALWZU01. Next base: position 2,163 of record CALWZU010000054.1, read on the forward strand.
GGAAGGGGTGATGGGTGTCTACGATCTGAGGAGAAAGGACGGGAAGAACATCCCGCTTAAAATAACGGTCGATGAATTTTTTTTCCTCCGGAGCCAGATCCTCCATTTTTAAGCGCTGGATGCCGTAGTAACGCAGACGGCGGCTCACCTGCCCGTAAACCTGATCTTTTTTTTCATATAAAGGCTTGACCGCCTTGAAGATGGCGGAAAGCTGATCGGAGGCGGTCATGCCGGTTTTGTTATCCACATGGTTGCCCTTCAGAAGGGCCACGTCATGAAGGCTGCCTACCCGGATCATGAAAAATTCATCCAGATTGCTGGTGAAAATGGAAACGAATTTCAGCTGTTCAAACAGGGGAACCGTCTGATCCACGGCCTCCTCCAAAACCCTTTGGTTAAACCGCAGCCAGGAAAGCTCTCGGTTTTGGGAATAGCTGGTGTCATAAGAAAAGAGTTTGGCAGCTTTATCGATTTTCATCCTTTACACGCTCCTTAAAATTTTTCCTACAAGATATCCTTCTCTGACGCCAAAGCCGCTGACCACGATTTCCTTGCTGTCGAAGTATTTGGACAGAGTCCTGAGAATCAGCATACCGGGAGCGATGGTGTGGATCCGCTCCGGGGCGGTTTTGAGTATAGTGGTAACGAAATGGTTGCGCTCTCCGTTGATCTGCTTGGTCATGTATTTCAGGTTTCTTGCGGGGATGGCGTTATTGTCGCTGGTTCTGCGGAAAACCTCGTTGTTGAGCCTGGCGGTAGCGCGGACGGTGCCTCCTACGCCGCAGATGACCGGATGGCGGAAGGGGACGGTAAGAGCGGCCTGCTGCACCTCTTCCAGTACCCTGGCGGAGATTTTATCCTTTTCGGAGATGGTAGGCAAAAGCCCGTCCACATATTGGGAAAACAGATTCAGAGAACCGATGGGAAGACTGCATGCTTTCAGGATTTTACTGTCCTGATAGATGACGATTTCCGTGCTGCCGCCGCCGATATCCAACAGGATCCCATCCCTTGCGGGCATGGCGAGGGTCATGCCGAGAAATCCGTAGGTGGCCTCTTCTTCTCCGCTGATCACATCCACCAGCCAGCCGGTCTTGCGCTGGATGTAGTCTACCGCCTCCTGGGTGTTTTCAATATTGCGCAGGGAGGCGGTGGCAAAGACCTGGACGTTTTCGATTCCAAAGGGCTTTAAGACCCTCTTGTAATTGTTCAGAACATCGCTGGCCCGCTGCATACCCTTTTCCGAAAGCCTGCCTTCTTCCACATAGCTGGCGATGCCGGCCACGGTTTTTTTATGAAAGTAGATATCGATAGGCGGACGCTTGTCCCCTTGTATTTGTTCGCATTGGTAGACCGTGAGCCGTATGGTGTTGGAGCCCAGGTCGATAAGCGCATAAATCATAAAAACGCCTCCGTTCGTACATTTAAAGATAAGCTGATATCATCATATGACGCAATCACCGGCTTGTAAAGGGAATGTAAAATATTTGTATCAGGAAATTGCCCGGGCGGGGGAGAGGGCCGGGCGGGAAGGAAAACAGGAGGCGAGGGGGGAAAGAGGAGGCTGTTTTTCATTGACAGGAGGGATAATAGGCGGTAAAATAAAACAGAAAACGTAGTTTTAAAAACTATGTAACAGAGAGGTAAAAGAAAGAAAATGAAATTACAACCTTTGGTTATCGGTGATCTTATAGCAAAAGTCCCTATCATTCAGGGGGGCATGGGAATCGGCGTGAGTCTGTCGTCTCTTGCGGGAGCAGTAGCAAAGGAAGGGGGCATTGGTGTGATTTCCGCCGCGCAGCCCGGCTACAGAGACGCTGATTTTAACAGGGACACCCTTTCCGCCAATCTCAGGGCGCTGGGAAAGGAAATCAAAAGAGCAAAGGAAATTTCAGGAGGCGGCATTATCGGTGTGAATATCATGTGCGCTTCCCGGGATTACGAGCATTTTGTCCGCTGCTGTATGGAAAACGAAGCGGATCTGATCATATCAGGGGCAGGCGTCCCAACAGAGCTGCCCGGGCTTGTAAAAGGCTCCTCCATTAAAATCGCGCCTATCGTTTCCCCTCCCAAATCCGCCAGGGTGCTTTTGAAGCTGTGGGATAAAAAATATCAGACCACCGCCGACCTGGTGGTGATAGAAGGCCCCAAGGCAGGAGGCCATCTGGGCTTTTCTCCCCAGGAGCTTGAAAAATACGAAAACACCGGCTACGATGAAGAGATTTTGGAGATTTTGGAGATCGTCCGGGGCTATGAAGAAAAATATGAAAAGCATATACCGGTAGTGTTTGCGGGCGGAGTATATGACCGCTCCGATATCGACCATTATATCGGCCTTGGCTGCGATGGGGTGCAGATGGCCACCCGTTTTGTAGCGACCCGGGAGTGCGACGCATCAGAGGCTTTTAAACAGGCCTATCTGGAAGCGAAAAAAGAAGACATCGTCATCGTAAAAAGCCCGGTGGGCATGCCGGGAAGGGCCATCGAAAACCAGTTCATAAAAGATACAAGGAAGGCCAGAGAAGCGGTTGTCCGGTGCAACCACTGCCTGAAGCAGTGCGATCCCGCTACTACGCCCTATTGCATTACAGCGGCCCTGATCAGGGCAGTGAAGGGGGATGTGGAACATTCCCTGGTATTTTGCGGAGAAAACGCATACCGTCTTGACCGGATCGTAACCGTTAAAGAACTGATGGAAGAGCTTACGGCAAAGGGGTGAAGCAGTCCGGGCGCTATCTGCTCCGGCTCTGAAAGACGGGGGCATACGAAAACGAAAAAAGGATCTTTCCCTCAGCAAGGCTTAAGGCTGCCGGGAAGATCCTTTTTTTCGACTTTGTTTTCTGTCAGGGGTTTATGTGAAAGGGGTCTTTGGGAAAAAGAGGGTGGATCAAGTCCGAAAGACCGAGGGGCTTTTACTGAAGATCCTGGGTGATGATCACATTCAGGAAGGCCTCCACGTCAGCCGCAGAGATGTAGGTAGTGCCGTTTTTCAGGGCGTAAGCGATAGCGGAGGGGACATCCTGATCCAGCTTTGTGGTGTCATCGGGAGAAACCAGCAAAAGCTGAGTGCCCGCCGCATCGGTAACGGAGGCGGTTCTGGCTGTCCTGTCCCATCCTACGGTGTAACCGAAGCTGTCGCAGATTTTTCTGAGGGGCAGCATGATGATGCCTTCTTCGTCTGCGAAGACTTCCGTGGCCGCATCAAGGGAAAGGGACTGGCCGTTTGCGGAAAGCTCGCCCTGAGGGCTCAGCTGCAGATAACCTGCGTATTCATAGGGGAATACCACTGCTTTGGTTGGCGTTGCCTGAGCCGGCATGCTCAGCGCCATGTAATCGTACCAGGCAAGGATTCTCGTGCCGGGGATCAGATCTTCGTCTGTAACTACGTTTTTCGTCAGATAAGCGGTCAGAGGGCAGTCCTTTGTGAAGGTCAGATTGACCTGGGCATCGGTGGAAACGGTGAGGCTTTCTTCATCGGAAGCCAGGACGGACTGGATCTGTACATAGTGAGGAACGGAGGTATCCTGGGCGATATTGCAAAGAAGCATCAGCGCGTTTGACTGAGGGGGAAGGCTTCTTGTCATAGCGCTGTCGGCATAAGCGTAAAGGGTCTGGCCGTCCCTGAGAGAATCAAAGGAAACCGGGTCGCCGGTGGCGGCGTCTAAAATCAGGGTTTCTTCTGTGATATTGAGAAGAATTTCCGGATACTGGCTGTTCTCATCGCTGTTTTTCAGGCTGATGCGGTCTTCGCTGACCTTGGTGAGGCTGCCCCATACCAGAACGGGAGACAGCTGTTCTTTTTGAAGATAAAAGCCCTCCTCCTGAACGTTCTGAGCAGGGGACTGGGACGGAATATCCTGCGCCGGCAGGGTTTCGGCTCCAAAAGCGGTTGTGGTAAAGAGCATGGCGCCGCCCAGGGTAAGCGCAACGCAGGTTTTCCAAGCTTTGTTTAACATTGTAAATTCATCCTTTCTAAAAATGGTGTTATAAGCTTTTTCAAAAGCCGTGATACTTATTTGACGAAGGGAGGGAAAAAAAGTTCCTTAAATTCAAAAAATTTTTTGAAAACCATATCCGCCCTTCTGAAAAGGGAAAGGAGATCTTCAGCCGGGCGGGCTTGACCCCCGGGCGGGAGCTATAGTAAAATAGCAGCCGGAATGAAAGAAGGAAGGGATGGATGTGATGCAGTGGCTGGGGGCCCTTATTATTTTAGCGGCGGCGCTTTTCGGGTTTTTCAGGTGGGAGAATCACGGGATCCGGCTGACCATGCTGCAATATAAAAGCGAAAAGCTGCCCCGAAGCTGTCAGGGAAAAAGAATCGTGCAGATTTCAGACCTTCATGACGGGTGTTTTGGAAAAAACAATGAAAAACTGCTGGAAATGATCCGCAGGGCCAGACCGGACTGGATCGGGGTGACGGGAGATGTTTTTGACAGAAGAAGGCCCCATCTGGAGAGGTCGGCGGACTTTCTGCGCCGGGCGGCCCAGATCGCCCCTCTTTATTACGTAACGGGAAACCATGAAAACTGGTCGCCGCTTTTTCCTGCGTTCCGGGAAATGATACGGGGAAACGGAGCGGTTTTGCTGGAGGACCGGGGCCTTCTTTTAGACGAGGATGAGGAAGGAAGGAAACTGATCCTGTACGGCCTGATGGATCATTCCATCAACCGGCAGAGGGCATCTGGCGGGGTGATGAGCCGGGAGGAGGGAAGAGAAAAAAACGCCGGGAAAATGGAAGTCCTTCTCAGAGAAATGAAGGAAAAGCAGGAGCGGCTTTCCCCCGAGGGACCGGCTCCCCTGCGGGTGCTGCTTTCCCATCGGCCCGAACAGCTTGCCGTCTATGCAAAAGAAGGCTTCGATCTGGTTTTCTGCGGCCACGCCCACGGAGGGCAGATCAGGCTGCCTTTTGTAGGAGGCCTTTACGCTCCCAGTCAGGGCTGGCTGCCTGCCTATACAAGCGGCATCCACACCATGGGCGGGACTTCGATGGCTGTCAGCCGGGGTCTTGGAAACAGTCAGATGCCCCTGCGGATTTTCAACCGGCCGGAAATCCTGGTTCTGACGTTGCAGAATCCATCTTTTCCGTGATATACTAAAGAATATGAAAGTGTAAAGAAAGGATCTTTTTTATGAAGCTGAAAACCACAAAATTCGAATTTCTCCTGGAGCTGATCGCCTTTGTTATCATGGCGGCCAGTCTGGCTTATATGATCATGATGGAGGAATCCCTGCCCCAGCAGATCGTTACCCATTATAACGCTCAGGGCGTGGCGGATCAGTGGGGCAGCCGTTCGGAATTATACAAGGTGCCTTTGCTGGGTATGATCATTTATACCTTCGCTACCGTTTTGCAGCGTTTTCCCAAAAGATGGAACGTGGGGATATCCCCGGAGCATAAAAATGCGGAAAAGGCTTATCGCTACACGAAGGATATGATCATCGTTTTGAAGACGGAAATCGTGATCTTTTTTGCCTATTTCGGAATCTGCACTGCGAACCAGCAGCCGCCGGTGTCCTTTTTTCTGCCTTCGGTGCTGATCATCACCTTCGGCACGATCATCGTTTACATGATGAAGGTGGCCCTTGCGAAGAAAGAAGGCCTCTCCCCTGAAGCCAGAATGGAGCAGAAAAGAAAATGGCTGCCCTAGAGCCCCGATGCCGGGAAAAACAAAAGGAACACAGAAAAGACCTGATCAGTATCCACATGGCCGTCATGCTCTTTGGCATGTCGGCTCTGTTTTCACGCCTGATTCACCAAAGCGCGCCGGTGCTGACCTGGGGAAGGGTGACGGTCTCCTCTGTGTTCCTTTTTTGTCTGCACAGGGTAAAAAGAACCGATGACAGGGTGAAGAGCAAAAAGCATCTTCTGGGACTTTTTGCCGTGGGAGGGATTCTGGCGGGTCACTGGAGCGCGTTCTTTTTTTCGGCCCAGGTTTCTACCGTTGCGGTGGCCACCCTGACCTTTTCCACCTTTCCGGTTTTTGTCACCTTTCTGGAGCCCTGGCTGTTTGGCCTCAGGCTCAGAGCCTCTGATGTGGCGGCGGCATTTGTGATGATGTTTGGAGTGGCGCTGATCATCCCCGATTTTTCCCTTGATAATTCCATGACCCGGGGGATCCTGTGGGGGATGCTGGGCAGCTTTCTTTACGCCCTTATGTCTCTTGCCAACCGGCGTTTTGCAGGGCTTTATCCCGCTACCGTTATTTCCTTTTACGAACAGGGCGCGGCGGCGGTGCTTTTGCTGCCTTCGCTTTTTCTTTTCCGGCCCCTGTTTTCCCTGTCTGATCTTTTGCTATTGCTGCTTTTGGGGACGGTTTTTACAGGCATCGCCCATTCCCTTTTTACATCGGGCATGAAAACCGTCAGAGCCCAGACGGCGGGTATGATCTCCGGGCTGGAATCGGTTTATGGCATATTGTTTGCGGGCCTGCTTTTGGGAGAGATCCCGGGTATACGGGAAATCGCAGGAGGGGCGGTGATCCTTCTTGTGGTTTTTTATTCTACAAAAAAAGCAGCCTCCTGAGGGCCGCCGCGGCAGGGAAGGAATCCGCAGGTTCCTTCTTTTTTGTGTTTTTTGACCTGTTTTTTACTTTAAGTCCTCCTCATACAGCCGCTTTGCGTATTCCTCCTCATGATCGGCCAGTTCCTGGGAAAGGGTCTGCTGGTACTTTTCGTAATCCAGTTCTTCATGCTCGGAGCCGTCGGGGATCCGGCGGCCGGTTTTGAAATAGGAGATAGGCTCCGACGCCCTCTGCACCCGCCGCCGAATGTATAAAAAACCGTCGCCGTCAGGCCGGATGGCCCAGTCCACCAGTCGGATCTTGCCCCCTTCGATTTCCAGCGCCGTGATGCCCCGGGGATGGATGCAGCAGCCGGGATTGAAATAAGCGGGATCGTTGTTTTTGGGAAAGCGGGGCAGATGGGTATGGCCGCAGATAATGGAGACGCCGTGGGTCTGGGCCCACTGAGCGTAGCGTTTTTCCATCCGGCGGCGCTTGTCCTTGTTTTTTGCCGGGCTGGCAGCATAATTAAAGCCGATCAGATGTAAAAATCGCCACAGAAAACGGACGCCTAAAAATGTGACCCGCCACAGGCCGTGGTTCATCAGATCTCCCTGATGGCCGTGGATAACAAGAAATTCCTGGCCGGAAGGCTCGTGATGCAAAACCAGGGCGTCTACGGGACGGATCCCGGGAAACAGGGATTCGTCCGTATCCAGATAGTCGTCGTGATAGGTGTTGAGATATTGCTGCACATAGCTTTGACGGCGCAGCTGGATATTGTGGTTTCCATACATCAGAATCAGCCGCCCGTCCTGGTAAAAGTTTTTCAAAAGGGTAAAGATGATGGAGTGGGCGTCGATGATGGTGTTGTAATTGGGCTGTTCCCAAAGCTCGTCTCCGTCTCCCACCTCTACATAGGTGAAGCCCTTGCTGTAATAGTAGGCAAGAGCATAGTAATAGATATTCTTGTTGGGGGCGAATTCGTCTGAAATGCTGTTGTCACCCCTGTGAACGTCTGCGAAAAAAACGATCTTTGAGCTGTCATCGAAATACGTCCGTTTCGTTTCCCGAAACAGTTTGGTAAAATACTGGTCTGTTCTCATACTCGTAGGCCACCTTATCGCCCTTTGGAGGGGCGGAAAATATTTCGTTGATTTACTATAAGTATATACCAAATTGTGACAGGTTACGTATTTTTTTTGTGATACCATTAGAGAAAATTCAGAAAAGGCGAGAACAGCGGGAGCATGGTCTTGAAAGAAACGGGGGAATGAAAGTGGACACCAATAAAGAGATTCTCAGACGGGCAGCCTTCGCTCTGAAAAACGGAACGGTTCCGGGAGAGGGCGTGGAATATTTCTGTACCGGACGGGCCGCTCAGATTCAGGAAATCAACCGCTGCCTGCAATTCGCAAAAAACGGCGGAAGCACGGTGAAATTCATCTGCGGGGAATATGGAGCGGGAAAAACCTTTCTTTTGAAACGGGCCAAGATCGAAGGGGAAAAGCAGGGCTTTGTCACCGCTTCGGTAAAGGTCAATCAGGGATTGCGGCTGAATATGCTCAATCATTTATATTATCATATCATGCACAGCCTTTCTCTGCGCCCCAGGCAGGATCTGAAAACCGGATTTGAAGATCTGTTTACGGAAAAAATCGCTTTGCTGAAACGGTATACGGCCTATGAGCGTTCTGTATGGCTGGGAGATATGACCCGCATCTGCGGCAAATATAACCAGACCTTTGCCCGGACCTTCGCCGCCTTTATCACCGCGGCCCTGCAGGGAGATTCCCAGCGGGCGGCCAGCATCGTGGCCTGGCTGACAGGAGAGGAAAACATGTCTTATGAGCTGAAAACCTCCTTTCATGTGACCGGCGCCGTTGACAGGCTTAACGCCATGGATTTTCTGAAGGCCTTCGCGGCCCTTGTGCGGGTGATGGGCTACAGCGGCCTGGTGATATTGATAGACGAACTGGAATTGGCCATGGATGAAAGGGTGGACCTGAGAAAAAAGGCCTATGAAAATCTGCGCTATATTCTGGATGAATGCGCTTTGGGGCAGCCGGAAAGCACGGTGTTTATTTTCGCCGCCACGGAAGAAATGCTGACCGACCGGATCAAGGGGATACCCTCCTATCAGGCGCTGAGCCAGAGACTGGGCAGCCCGGCGGACAGAAAAAATTCTTCCTTGTCCGATATGAAGCAGCCCCTGATGTATCTGCCGCCTTTTCATTATGAAAATCTTCAGGAGCTCAGCGGTAAAATCATCCAGATGCACAGGGAGCTTTATCAGTGCCGTTTCCGGATCCGGGACAGCTCTATCATGAACTGGGCCCTGCTTTTATACAAAGAAAAAGAGGGGAGCCTGGAAAGGGTGAATATCCGCAAATATGTGATGAAGCTGGCGGAGGTCCTTGATATCATGGAGCAGCATCCGGAAAATCCCATGTTCCGAACAGAGCTGGATCTGGTCAGAAATAACGGCGCTATCACCTTCCGAAACGCCAGAGCATCGGCCATATGAGCTTCCCGGGTGAGCGGGATGGGCCTCAGCCGGGGGCTGATACAGCCTATACGGCCTGTACAGTAGGGATAAATAAAGGGCTTATATCAATAGGGCTTATATCAAGGGGAAGAGAGGGCCTTCAGATGGCGGATGATCAATAAGTTGAGCTGGCGCCAGTCCTGGGGCAGGGGCTCTCTGTCCTCAAAAAGGCCAAGGTAAAAGCGGCCCTTTTCGTCCGCCAGAAAGGTCAGATCTTCCAGATAATGATTCTGGGGGCCATCCCCGTGGAGCACTGCTCCTTCGGCCTGGATACCTCTTTTGTCCCTTTTGATGCTTTGCACATAATAAACGGTCCGGCCTGCTTTGACCGGAAAGCCCAGGCGAAACAGGACCCGGTGAAGGTCGATTTTTCGCGCCAGAGAGGAAAGGGCGGGAAAGCAGGCCAGATCCTCCCTGTTATGCAGCAAAAGCCTCTCCAGCACACCGGGATCCGGAGCCTGAAGATAGCGGCGGTACAGGGCGGCCCAATCCTTACCGGAGAGAGTGTCGGTACGGTGAAAGCCGGCGAAGGCCTCCAGGCTCGTCAGCTTAAGATCCGAAAGCATATGAGAAAGAAGGGACAGCCTGGCTGCGCGGAAAAGGTCAAAGCCTTTGCAGCGGGGCAAAGGGGAAAGGCCCCAGGCCTGGGCCCGCTTTTCCAGAAAGGGCAGGTCGAAGGCGTCGCCGTTATAGTGAAACAGGACGTCCCGCAAGCGGCAAAAGGAAAAGAAGGCTTCCAGAAGCGCCGGTTCCTCTGCGGGATCGTCGATGAAAAACTGGGTGATGCGGCAGAACTCTTCTTCACAGGACAGGACGCCGATCAGAGAAACGGTGTCTTTCCGGGGTGAAAGGCCTGTGGTTTCAATATCGAAGGCGCCCAGAGAGCAGCCTGAAAAATACGGAAGGCACAGGCGGGGAAGGGTAAAGGGCTTTGGCAGAAGATACTGGATGGTTTGCATGGATGACCTCGTTTATGTCCCTGTGGGATAAAAGCTGTTTCTGACAAGGCCGGGGCCTTGTGATAAATATAAGGTGTAACTAACGTATATCATGTTTTCCCACCGATTGTCAAAAGAAAAAGGCGGAGAAACGGATCAGGTAAAAACAGAAAAAATCATGGAGGAATCATATGATGATGGAAGTACTGAAAGTATCGGCAAAATCAAATCCCAATTCTGTAGCGGGGGCTTTGGCGGGCGTTCTGCGGGAAAAAGGAGGGGCAGAGATCCAGGCCATTGGCGCCGGAGCGCTGAATCAGGCGGTAAAGGCGGTGGCGATCGCAAGAGGCTTTATCGCGCCAAGCGGGGTGGATTTGATCTGTATCCCCGCTTTTACCGATATTCGTATCGAAGAAGAGGAAAGAACGGCGATCAAGCTGATCGTAGAGCCCAGGTAGCCCCGGAAGGGGCAGCAGCCTGCGGAAGGGTCATCATAGCCCGGCCGCAGGCTTTTTTCATTGCCTGTCCTTGAAGAAGAGGAGGAATTATAGTAGAATGACTTCAATATCTATTGCAAAAATATATGAAGCCGGAACATAAATCTAAAGGATAAGGAGAAAACACAATGAGCGAGTCGTACCAAAATCCGCTGATCCAACGATATACCAGCAAAGAAATGGCGGGGATTTTTTCTCCCGATAAAAAATTCCGTACCTGGCGGCAGCTGTGGATCGCTCTGGCCGAGGCCGAGAAAGAGCTGGGCCTTGATATTACCCAGGAGCAGATCGATGAGATGAAAGCCCACAGAGATCAGATCAATTACCGGGAAGCGGAAAAAAGAGAAAAAGAGGTCAGGCATGATGTAATGGCTCATGTTTACGCCTACGGGCTGCAATGTCCCAAGGCAAAGCCGATCATCCATCTGGGCGCTACCAGCGCCTATGTAGGAGACAACACCGACATCATCCAGATGAAAGAGGCCCTTTTGCTGATCCATAAAAAGCTGGTGAACCTCCTTTCCTGTCTCAGGGAGTTCGCCGACCGCTACAAGGATATGCCCTGCCTTGGCTTTACCCATTTTCAGCCTGCGCAGCTGACCACCGTGGGAAAACGGGCCACTTTATGGATGCAGGATTTTTATTTTGATCTTCTGGATGTGCAAAGGCAAAAGGAAGAGCTGATGCTTTTGGGGGTCAAGGGTACCACCGGCACCCAGGCGAGCTTTTTGTCCCTTTTCGATAACGATCATGAAAAGGTGATGCTGCTGGATCAGAAGGTGGCGGAAAAAATGGGATTTTCGGGAAGCATTCCGGTTTCCGGCCAGACCTATACCAGAAAAATCGACTTCAAGGTGCTGAGCGTTTTAAGCGGTATCGCCCAAAGCGCTCACAAGATGACCAACGATATCCGCCTGCTTCAGCATCTGAAGGAGATCGAGGAGCCCTTTGAAGCGCATCAGATCGGCTCCTCCGCCATGGCCTACAAACGCAATCCCATGAGAAGCGAGAGGATCGCCTCTCTTGCCAGATATGTGATCAATAATCTGAACAATACCGCCATGACTGCGGCCACCCAGTGGTTTGAGAGGACGCTGGACGATTCAGCCAACCGCCGGATCGTGATCCCCGAAAGCTTTATGGCGGTGGACGCCCTTCTTGATATCTGCATCAACGTGACCGCGGGCCTTGTGGTTTACGATAAGGTCATTACCCGTCACATTGAAAACGAGATCCCCTTTATGGCTACGGAAAACATCATCATGGGAGCCGTCAAGCAGGGGGGAGACAGACAGGAGCTTCATGAAAGGATCCGGGTCCACTCCATGGAGGCCGCCAGGCAGGTAAAGATGGAGGGCAGGCCTAACGATCTTCTGGAGCGCATCGCCGACGATCCCATGTTTGGGCTGGATCATGAAAAGGTCAGAAAGCTGGTGGAGCCTTCCGATTATGTAGGAAGAGCGCCGCAGCAGGTGACGGAATTTTTGAGCCGCCTGATCGATCCGCTGCTGGAAGAATACAAAAGCGAAATCGGGGTGCAGATCGATCTGAAGGTATGATAAAGGGCTTTCGTTTCCGGGAAAGAAGAAGGAAGAAGGATTAGGGAAAAACAGGGAAAACGAGGTGAACAGAAAGATGCAGGACAGCAGAAATCCGGAGCTTTTGCATAAATGCGAGCTTTTGAAGAAATTTTCCGCATCTCTTGGGGTGGCGGATACGAAAATGAAAAACGAGGCTTTGCTTCTTTCGGCTCAGGCCATCGATGAAAGGCGGGAGGAGATCCTCAGGGCCAATCAGATCGATGTGGAAAACGCCAGAAAAGAAGGGATGAAGGAAAGCCTTGTGGACAGGCTGGCTTTGAGCCATGCCAGGATCGACGATATCATCGAAGGCATAAAGACAGTGGCCGGGCTGAAGGATCCCGTATGGAAAAGCAGCCAGGTGTGGACGCTGGAAAACGGCCTGGTCATCAGCAAAATGACCTGTCCCATGGGCGTGATCGGCATTATTTACGAATCCAGGCCCAACGTGACGGCGGACGCCTTCGCCCTGGCTTTAAAAAGCGGAAACGGAGTGCTTCTCAGGGGCAGTTCTTCCGCGATTCATTCCAATACGGCCATCGTTTCGGCCATCAAGGAGGGGCTGGGAAAGAGCCGGATATCGCCGGAGGTTTTACAGCTTTTAGAGGACGTTTCCCGGGAGACGGTAGAGCAGATGCTGAAAATGAACGGCTATATCGATTTGATCATCCCCCGGGGCGGAAGGGGACTGATCCGCACCGTGGTTGAAAACGCCACCGTGCCCACCATCGAAACCGGGGTGGGGAACTGCCATATCTTCGTAGACGAAAGCGGAAAGCTGCAGGAGGCAGTGAGGATCGTGGAAAATGCCAAGCTGCAAAAGCCGGGAGCCTGCAATGCCTGCGAAACGGTGCTGGTGCACGAAAAGGCGGCCAAGGCCTTTCTGCCGATGCTGTATGAGGCTTTAAAGGATAAGGCGGAGCTTCGGGGCTGCCCTCGGACAAGGGCCATTATCGATGTAAAGCCGGCGACGGAAGAGGACTGGCAGGAAGAATATCTGGATTATATCCTGGCGGTAAAGGTGGTGGATGACCTGGAGGAGGCCATCGGCCATATCGGCGTTTATGGAACGAAGCATTCAGAATGCATCGTAACGGAAAACTATACCCATGCGAATCGATTTTTGCGGGAGGTGGATGCGGCCTGCGTATATGTGAACGCCTCCACCCGATTCACAGACGGGGGGATGTTCGGCTTTGGCTGCGAAATGGGAATCAGTACCCAGAAGATGCACGCAAGAGGCCCCATGGGGCTGTCTGAGCTGGTAACGGTAAAATACACCATACAGGGAGAAGGACAGATCCGCTGAGAGGATCTGAGAAAAGGATCAGCCGTGGCCGTCCGGGGGAGACAGGACGCCGGCAGAAAAGAGGAGGTAATCAAATGAAGATCGGTTTTATCGGAGCAGGAAACATGGGCGGGGCTATTTTGAGGGGCTATGTCAAAAGCCAGCCTTCCCTCGCCAAGGAAGTATACGCCTATGACGCTTATGAACAAACCCTGGAGGCGGTGGTGAGGGATACCGGCGTAAACCGGTGCGCTGACAACCATCAGGTGGTAAAGGCAGCCCAGCTGCTTCTTGTGGCTGTCAAGCCCAACATGTTCATGAAGGTCTTTGGAGATGTGAAGGAGGATCTGAGAGAGGATCATCTGATCGTTTCCATCGTTTCGGGCGTCACCATCGAAGAGATCGAGTCCATAGCGGGAAAGCAGGCCAGGATCATCCGGGTCATGCCCAATACCCCCGCTATGGTCAATGAGGGAATGGCTTCCCTTTCCAGAAACGCCAATGTGACCGACCAGGACATGGCTGAGGCGATGAAAATCTTCAACGCCGTGGGACAGTGCCAGGAACTGGATGAAAAGCTGATCCCGGCGGTGATCGCCGTCAGCGGCAGCAGCCCGGCTTATGTGTATATGTTTATCGAAGCTTTGGCCGATGCGGCGGTGAAGGAAGGAATGCCCCGCCAAAAGGCTTATATCTTCGCGGCTCAGGCGGTGAAGGGCTCTGCGGAGATGGTGCTGAAAACAGGCCGCCACCCGGGGGATTTGAAGGATATGGTCTGCTCCCCGGGAGGCAACACCATTGAGGCGGTGCGGATCCTGGAGGAAAGGGGCATGAGAAGCGCCGTAATCGAAGCGGCCCATGGAGCGGCTACCACAACGGCTATGAAATAAAGGCGGGGGAGAGTCTGCCCTTGCTTTCGAAAGGAAAGACAAATGGACAGGGACATGAAAGAAATCGTGACGGCTTCAAAGACCATTTATCAGGGAAAAATCCTGACGCTGAGGGTGGACAGGGTTATCGCCAACGGCCATGAGACAAACCGCGAGATCGTGGATAAAGGGGGGGCGGTAGCCATCGTCGCTCTGAAGGAGGACGGCAAGGTGGTGATGGTCCGCCAGTGGCGCATCGCTGTGGAGGAGGCTCTTTTGGAAATCCCGGCGGGACTGATGGAGCCGGGAGAGGATCCTCTTGCCTGCGCCAAGCGGGAGCTGGAGGAGGAAACGGGATACCAGGCGGAGTCCTGGAGCCTTATGGCCCAGTTTTATCCTTCGGCGGGATTTTGCAATGAATATGTTTACATTTATCTTGCCCGCTTCCTGACCCCCGGGGAAACCCATCCGGATGAAACAGAAAATATACAGGTGCTGGAATATGATCTGGATCAGCTATTTGCCATGATCGAAACAGGAGAAATCCACGATGGCAAAACCGTGGCAGGTATATCTTTGGCAAAAAACAGAAAAGGGAAATGAGCATGAGACAAAAAAGAGAACAAAACAAACCCGGAGCCCGGAAACGGGGAAGGGGGCTTTTGTGTATAATCCTTGCGGCCGTCCTGCTTTTTGCGGGAGGCCCTCCGGCGGCGTTTGCGGCCGGGGAGGGACAAGAGTCCAAAACGGCGCAGCCTACCGGCGCCACGGTTTTAATCGATGGGAAGGAGGCGGATTTTGAAGCCTATACCATAGACGGTTACAATTATTTTAAGCTAAGAGACATAGCGGCTGCTTTAAATGAAAGTCCAAAGCAGTTTGATCCGGTTTATGAGGAGGATGCCAATCAGGTAAAGATCATGGTGGGGCAGCCCTACGAACCGGAAGAGGACCAGGCCGGAGAAGAAGGGACTGAGAACCGGCAAACCGAGGAAGGATCCCAGGCGCAGCCGGAGGAAGAGACCCGGGAGGAAGCCGGGGATGAAGAGGGCATGGAGAAAGAGGCATCGGAACGGGCAGATGAAGGGGAAACGAAAACCGGGGAAGCGCCCCTTTCTCAGGAGCCCAAAGCCGCCTATCCCACCAGCCAGCAGGTGCTTTTGGGAGAAGAGGCTCTTTCCCTTACCGTTTATAACATAGACGGCTATAACTACTTCAAGCTGAGGGATCTTGGCAAAAGCATCGATTTTTATGTGGGCTGGGACAGCGAAAGATGGGTGATTTCCATCGATACAGGAAAGGGCTATGACCCTTCCGGCGATGAGGATCCCTGGACGCCTCAGGAGCCTGAAGCGGACGTGCCGGGACAGAGCGCTGAGGAAAAACAGACCTATACCCTGGAATGGGTCAACCAGTACAGCAACTATTTCATCAATCACGTAGACGGCTACCAGATCATGGTGCCCTCGGAAATGAAGGTGGATATGTCGGACTCGGCGCTCCGGGCGGTGCTGGAAAGCCGGGAGCTGCGCCTTGAGATCTACGCTCAGCCCATCGGCGGCTCCAGCGGTGTCAGCGCCGCTACCTATAAAAACTATTCCAATCATTTTCTGCAGGAGACAGCCGTTCATACCACCATCGTCAACCGGAGCCAGACCATCGGCCGGTATAACGCCTATGTGCTGGAATGGACCAGGCCCAAGCTGAGCCGGGTGGAAAACGACCGGAATTATTACGCTTCGGTGGATCTTTCGGTGGATTCAGGCCATATCATCACCCTCTTGTTCAAAAGCAGCAAGCCCTTTGATACGGAAAACGGCTCCAAAAGCTATTTGGATATGGCCAAAACCTTTACCACCGTATCCAAAACGGCGGCGCCCTATACCCGGGTCCACAGGGGCGTTGAGAAAACGCAATGGAATCAGGCTACAAAAGAGGCTTTTGAAACCTATTTCGGAGAGGACAGCGGACTGACCTGGGGGATTTTCGAACCGGCGGCTCCTATCAACTATCTGGAGCTTGAGTCTCACGAAAGAGAAATCGGCTATACCTTCCCCATCAACCTTTATTATACCAATCTGCCTACGGCCAACAACAACCTGGAATACGCCCTGAAAAACGCCGGTGAAAGGGGAAGGATCCTGGAGCTGACTCTTCAGACCACGGAAACGGCAGGGGGCAATATGGTATATGACGCTCTGAACGGCTACTACGACGATACGCTGCACCGCTATGCCGCCACCATCGCCTCCTACGGAAAGCCGGTCCTGTTCCGTCTTGCCAATGAAATGAACGGGGACTGGTGCGTTTACTGCGCCTGGCATACGGCCAAGGATACGGAAATTTATGTGGCCTTTTACCGGTATGTGTATGAGATCTTCCGGGAGGAGGGAGCCCTTGCCAACACCATATGGGTGTGGAATCCAAACGAAAAATCCTTCCCGGACTTTCGATGGAACGACGCCCAGTGTTATTATCCGGGCGATGAATATGTGGATCTGGTGGGACTGACCGGCTATAACACGGGAACCTATTACCCATCGGAAACCTGGAGAAGCTTTACGGAGATTTATGATCCTCTGTATCAGACCTACGCGGCCCTTTATGACCAGCCCTTTATCATCGGTGAATTTTCCTGCAGTAAATTCGGAGGAGACAAGGCGGCCTGGGTAGAGGAGATGTTCCTTCAGATCGGAAAGTACGACAAGATCAAGGCGGCGGTTTGGTGGGACGGCTGCGACTGGGATGCCCAGGGCAATATCGCCAGATCCTATTTTATCAACGATGTGCCGGAGGTGGTGCAGCTTTTCCGAAAATACATCGGAGATGAGGATGCCGCTGTGGGAAACAGCAACGGGGAAGGCGTTTTGCCCCGGGAGGAAAACTGACAGGGCCGGGCTATGTTCCTTGAAAGGCCTATGAAAAAAGGGACCTGCCCTCCGGACGCCCCGGCGGTTTACCGCCCCTCCTGAGTTTTCACAGGTTCTAAAGAAAAGAAGATGTACATAATCTGTAACAGGGTTTGTACATCTTTTTTCGTGGGAAAAACATTTTTTGTCAGGGAAAAGAGGCTTACCCGGAAAGAAAAATAAGCCGGGCAGGCACGTTTTTCGCGATCTGCCGGCTTTATGACGGGGGAAAGAGAATATGGACGCAAAAAAAGCGGGGAGCATCCTGATATTAACGGTGGTTTTCTTTTTCGTCGCAGGGCTTTCCTGCGGCGCTTTCAGCGAGCGGCTGCTGGAGCAGGAGGCCTTTCAGACGGCTGCCGGCTATATACGGGGGATGCAACAGCCGGCCATGGAGGTAGCCGCGCCTTTTTGGGAGCTGGCGCTAAAGCCTTTTTTACATAACGCTTTACTGCTGATGGTGGCGGCGGCAGGGGCTTTTTCGGTGGCAGGCTTTCCCCTGGTATTTGCAGTGCTGCTTTTTAAAGGAGCCTGCCTGGGCTTTACCCTGGCGCTGATGGCGGAGGTTATGGAGACGGGGGCTTTTTTGAAGACGGTCGTTTTTCTTCTGCCTCAGAATCTGATCGTTATACCGGCCCTTTTGCTGTTTTGTGCCGCAGGGCTTTGCTTTTCCTTTCAGATTATGGGCGAGGGCGGCAAAGGGGGCAGGCGGCTTTTGTACCGAAAGGGCATGGGCGGGCTTTTTCTGTGCTTTTTACTGTCAGCGGCGGCTTTTGGAGGGGGCGCTGTGACGGAGGCCTTTTTCGCTGGCCTTTCGTAAAAGGCCTTTCAAAAAAAGCCCGGATGGTGTATAATATTGACCGATTATGAAAGGATGGGAAGCAACATGTTGGAAGATGAGATTTTTCAGTATCAGCAGTATTTGAAAGAGGAAAAGCAGATGGCTCTCAACTCCGTAGAAGCCTATGGCAGGGATCTGACAGCCTTCGCCCGTTTTCTTAAAGCCTCTCAGACAGAAGACTGGACCTATGTGACGCAAACCTCTGTGCTTTCCTATGTTCTTTCTCTGCGGGAGGAAGAAAAATCATCAGCTACCATCAACCGCCGGATCGCTGCGATCCGGGGCTTTTTTGATTATCTGATCCGAAAGGGCGGGGCCCGGCTTAATCCGGCCCTTCACATCAAAACCCCCAAAGCGGAAAAAAAGCCCCCTGAATACCTCAGTGTTCAGGAGGTGGAAAAGCTTCTGGCCCAGCCCGATGATTCCGCCAAGGGAGAAAGGGACCAGGCCATACTGGAGCTTTTATACGCTACAGGTATGCGGGTTTCCGAACTTGTGGAGATGAATCTTTCCGATGTGAATATTAAAATGGGCTTTGTAGCCTGCATGGGCGAGCACGGGAAAACCAGGATCATCCCTTTGGGAAAACCGGCCCGCAGGGCCATGGAAACCTATCTTGCCCGGTCCCGGGAAAACTTTGTCAAGGACAAGGACCAGCAGGCGCTGTTTCTGAATTACGCAGGGCAGAGACTGACCCGCCAGGGCCTGTGGAAGATCATCGGCTACTATGCCGGAAAAGCCGGTATAAAGAAAAGGATCACCCCTCAGATCCTGCGGCATTCTTTTGCCGTCCATATGGTGCAAAACGGCGCTGATCTGAAGTCCCTGCAGGAGATGCTGGGCCATGAGGATGTGACGGCCACCCAGGTATATCTTCTGA
>CALWZU010000055.1 GCA_944386095.1 uncultured Clostridia bacterium
GATTTACAAAGAATAGCGTGAATGTAAGGCAAAACACAAAAATTGAAAAAAGCGCCGGAAAGCCCGTAATATCAAGGTTTGAAGGCTTTTGAAGGGATATAAGAGATATGATAAAAATACTATTCATCTGCCACGGCAACATTTGCAGAAGCCCTATGGCAGAATTTATGATGAAAGATATGGTGGAAAAGGCCGGCCTAGAAAAGCAGGTGAGCATTCGCTCCGCCGCAACCAGCAGTGAAGAGATCGGAAACGGCGTATATCCTCCCGCCAGGAGGCTGATTACAGAACACGGAATGGACTGCTCCGAAAAAACTGCGCGGAAGCTGCGAAAGGATGACTATATGGCCTATGATCTGTTGATCGGCATGGATGAGGCGAATCTGTCCAATATGCGCAAAATTTTCGGAGGGGATCCGGAGCATAAGCTGCATTTGCTTTTGGATTTTACGGACAGGCCGGAAAACATACCGGATCCCTGGTATACGAGGGATTTTGAAGGGGCCTGGGATGCGATCCAAAGAGGCTGCGCCGCATTGCTGGATAAAATTAAAAAGAAGGAAATTTAAGAGGATGGGCCGGCTGAGCCGTAACGCCGGCAGAGGATTTTTATTCCGGAGAAAGGCTTCGGAGAAAGGAAGGTCAATATGAAGGGTTTGGCTGTAACGGGAATGATTCTGGGAATCGTAGCCGCTGTGGCAGGCATTGCCGCCGTTGTTCTTGGCGCCATAGGCTTTGCCGCAAGAGATTAAAGGGGAGGAAGGAAAGATGAAAAAGGAAGGCTGTTTTTCTGTCTCCGGGCGTAGCGTTTTCAGGCTGGCGGTTTTGACGGTACTGGGAATTGCCTTGGTATTTACCCCTCTGTTTTTTGGAAATGACAGGCAGGGGGTTTATGGGCAGCAGGCAAAGGATTATCAGGTGAATGTGAATCTGACCCAAAATATCGTTACCGTTTATGATAAGGACGCAGCCGGAGCTTATACGGTTCCGGTAAAAGCCTTTTACTGCTCCGTGGGAGAGGGTACGCCTACGGGAACCTACGGGATTTCAGACAAATATACATGGAGAGCTTTATTTGGGAACGTATACGGGCAGTATGCCACAAGGATCACCGGTCATATTCTGTTTCATTCCGTTCCCTACCAGAAGCCGCAAAAGGATACACTGGAATACTGGGAATATAACAAGCTGGGAACCGCTGCGTCCATGGGCTGTATCCGGCTGACCGTCCAGGACGCTAAATGGATATATGATAACTGCGCTGGAGGGACAAGGGTCTGTCTTTACGAAAGCACGGCCCCGGAACCTATAACGCCTGAAAAGCCGGCGGTGATTTCTGAAAACGATCCCAAGCGGGGCTGGGATCCTACGGATTCGGATGCGTATAATCCCTGGAAGACCCAGGGTACATGGGTAGAGGGCGTCTGGAGAGCCTGGCGGGCCGCTTACGTTGACCTGGACGGACAGACTGTGCGCCTCAGCGGCGTGGATGTGCAGGGATCCAATTATATGGTTTGGAGTCAGCTGCAAAAGCTGTTTGGAGAAAACGCGCAGCCTCCCCAGAGCGCTTTGCGCCAGGGAGAATATTACCAGCTCAGAAGCGTAGCGGAAGAGATGGGCTATGAAGTCCTGTGGAACGAAACGACCCAGAGGATCACGCTGATGAAGGATTAAAGGCCGGTTTCAAAAAGGACGGAAACAGGCGAAACCAAATCATAAATTCGCACAGAAAAAATAAAGCACGATAAAACCCACTATAAAAGGACAGCCCGCAGGCAAAACACCCGCGGACCGTCCTTTATCTGATAAGGAGTATCTGAATCTCCATTTGACCTTTTTAAAGAATAGGTGGTTACCACTGCTGTATGCGCGCCCCTACCAGAAAAACGATCGCCGTAAGATTGATAAGAACCTGAAAAGCCCGGTCTCCAATCACCTGTGAAATCCTTGTCATAGCTGTCCACCACCCTTTCTGATAGCTAATGAGATTTGTTTATAAAACGTTAATTAAAAATTTATATTTCATTTATATTCATTATAACAGAATTTTCAGAAAAAGAAACCCTGATATAAAAAAAGTATTAATATCCTGTGAGGTCATTTTAGAGCAAAAGGATTTTCGGAAAAGAATTACCGTCTGAAAATAATTTTCGAAAACGGAGAAAAGACGCTATAAAAAAGAAAGGGTCGCCAGCTTTTGTAAAAAAAAGGAGGTAGTTATGTATCTTAAAGGGAAGAACCGATATTGCAAAACGGCCGGAGAAGCCGGAAAAAAGCTCTTTATGAAAAAGGGAGCGTTGATAATAGCAATGGCGGTATTGTTAGTATGCCTTGGAGGCTGCGGCGGGGAGAAGGCCGAACCGGTGGAGCCTCCGGAAGCAAAACCGGTTTTTTATAATCCTGTCACCAATCTGGAGGTGGAAGAGGAACAGATTCGAACCCGGCCCATCGCCGTCATGCTCAATAATGTGAAGCAGGCCATGCCCCAAATGGGCGTTTCCCGGGCGGATTTATATTTCGAGCTTCCTGCTGAAGGGGATACAAACAGGATCATGGCCCTGTTTTATGATTATGAGGATATTCCGGTGATCGGAACCGTCAGAAGCGCCAGAGACTACTTTGTGGATTATGCCAGATCCTTTGACGCGTTATTTTTACATTACGGGGGCAGCCCTCAGTTTTATTCTCTTCGATCGGAAATCGGCTATGATGATCTGGATGGGATCAACGCTCAGGTGGAATCACTTTTGTACTGGAGAGATGATGAGCGCCGCAAGACAAAGGGACGGGAGCATAGCGTGATGACAAGCGGGGAAAAGATCATGCAGACCATTGACGCCCTGGAGGTCAGAAGCGTACTTTCTCAGGATTACAGTCCCTATTTCCAGTTTGCGCCTGCCGGTCAAAAGGCGCCGGCGGGACACATCAGCGCGGAAAAGGTCAGCGTACCCTTTTCCGGATATATTACCCCTGTATTTACATATGACGCAGAAAGCGGGCTTTATGTGCGTTCCCAGTATGGGCAGACCCACATAGATGGAATTGATCAAACGCCTTTAACGGTAACCAATCTGGTGGTTTTACAAACGGATATTTCTCCCATTGCCGCAGATGCGGATCTGCGGATCAATTTTCGAAGCACGGGAGAAGGAAGCGGCTATTATATCACAGAGGGCTATGCCAGAGAGATACGATGGAAAAAGGACAGCGCCCGGAGCCGGCTGGAGCTTTTGGATGAAAAGGGAGATCCGGTAGTGGTCAACAGCGGAAAAATGTGGATTTGCATTTTAGGAAAGGAGCCTGTGATAGAACCGGGAACGGTGGCGGAAGCATCCTCCGGCGCAGGGATAAATGCCCCGGAAGAAGCGGCTTTGTAAACAAGAGGGTGTCCCCTCAAGTCATTTCATGACTTCTGGGACACCCTCTTCATCCTTTGTGACGGCAAAGGCCAGTGCGATCGCGCAAAGGCCGCAGATCAGCTTTGTGATGATATAGGCGCTAAGCTGCATGGAGCTTGTCAGCCCCGCCACATAGGCCATTTGTCCTCCAAGGACATAGGCGCCGCTGACGGAAAAAGCTGCGTTCATGATTTTCCCCCGATTGTCCATCTGATGAAACAAAGGGATCATGGCAAGGCTTGAGGTCATGGAAAGGATCAGGCCGACAACGGAAACCTCGTTTGTGCGCAGTTTTTTTGAAATCCAGTGGAGCTGATCGGGAAACACGATCAGGGCAATATGGGAAAGCACCATGGAGCCGCAGATGATGACGGTCATTTTTCCAACGCTGATAAAGGTATCGGCTACCATTTGATAATCTGCGATTGCAAAGGCGGGAATGTAAAGGCCTGCGATGACAAGGGCAAATAGCAAAAAACTGATGATTTGAACAGCCTGTCCAAAGCGGAGCAGGCAGGCGGCGGTGAGATTGTTGGCCAGTTTGAAGGCCAGGCCCAAAACGGCGCAGATGATGATAACGGGAACCAGATTCAGCAAAAGATCCTTTGGAGACAGGCCAAGCAGCAGGCCTCCTATGGCAAGGCCGCCGGGGATGACGACAAGGCCCAGAAGAAAGCCTTTCATCATGTCCAGCATCTGGCCTTTATCCAGGGCGGAAAGAAATACCGGCAGCTGAAAGCAGATCAGGGTGCCAAGGCAGGCGGAAAGCAGGGCGCCGGAAAATACGCCGTTGGCTTCAGTGGAGGCGATTTCCAGCGAAATGGGAAGCCCTCCCATATCGGGAGCCAGAAGGGCGCCGATGATCAGGGAAGGATCAAAGGGAAAATGCCCTGTGATGGAGGCGATCGCCTGAGAATTGGCCTGAACGGCATATACCCCAAGGCAGGTGACGCCCACCAGGCTTAGAGCGATAGAACCCATAAAGCTCAGCCCCTGATCAAAGTCTTTGGAAAGGCTCAGTTTTCCTCCAAGAATTTTATCAAGAAGTCCTGCTGCTGCAAAAATGAGCATGATCAGAATCAATGGATTCAAGGTTTCACCTCCGGTTTGCTTCCAGGGCGGATGCCCTGGGCTGCTATCTGCCGTTTTTTGAATTTCTACAAAAATATATCATAAAAAATCAAATTTTTGTATGGGAATATGAAATTTTTTCGTTTCCCTCCACCTCTTTCTTGCCTTGAAGGTGGGAAACGGTTATACTTGAAAAATAGAATATTTTGCCCTTTTTTGCAAAGGCCGGCAAGCGAAATCAAAATCCTCCGGCTTGCTGAAAGGGGCTGTTGGGAGGAACGATCATGGCTCTGGAATTACTGATGGGAAATCAGGCTATCGCCCTTGGCGCCATTCGCGCCGGTGTTCAGGTGGTCTGCGGTTATCCCGGCACTCCTTCAACAGAGGTACTGGAAACCATTGCTCAAAAAAAGTGCGAGGATCTTTATGTGGAGTGGTCTGTCAACGAAAAATCGGCGATGGAAATCGCGGCAGGGGCTGCCTATGCCGGAAAACGCAGCCTTGTCACCATGAAGCAGATGGGGCTGAACGTGGCCTCAGACCCCTTGATGTGTCTTTCTTATGTGGGCGTCAAGGCGGGGATGGTGGTGCTGGTAGCGGATGATCCCGGCCCGATTTCTTCACAGACAGAGCAGGATACACGGTATTATGGGGGCTATTCCAAGGTGCCGGTGTTTGATCCCTCCTCTCCGGCGGAGGCTTACCGTATGATCGGGGATGCCTTTGACTTTTCGGAAAAACACGGCTTGCCGGTTTTGTTAAGGCCTACCACCAGGGTCTGCCATGCCTGCGAGTCCATAGAAGTGGATGGGGAAAGGAATCTGCATCTTCAGGAGGGCTTTGTAAAGGACAAAAAATGGGTGATTTTCCCCAGGCTTTCCTACCAGGCCCATCTTGGGATCGGAAAACGGGAAGCGCTGATGCAAAAGGAGCTTTCCTGCTATGAGGGAAACCGCATCGAAGAAAGCGGAGAAAGCAGGGGAAAGGGAATCGCAGCCGGCGGCATCAGCTATGCCTATGTAAAGGACGCTCTTACCCAGCTGGACACCGGGGCAAGGCTCCTTAAAATATCGACGCCCTATCCCTTTCCCGAACAGAAGGCTCTGGAATTTTTAAAGGATCTGAAGGAAGTCCTGGTGGTAGAGGAGCTCGATCCGGTGATCGAAAGGGAACTGATATTCCTCTGCGGCAAATATCATCTGCCCGTTACGATCAAAGGAAAGCTTACCGGCCATACGGCCCAGGCTGGTGAAAACAGCGTGGATCTGATAAAAGGGCAGCTGGGAGAGTTTTTGGGAAAACAGACCGGAGCCGTTAAAGAGGAAGGAGATCTTCCAGCCCTGCCGGAAAGGCCGCCTACCTTATGTGCAGGCTGCCCTCACAGAGCCTCCTTTTATGCGGTAAAAAAGGCCATGTCCGGAAAAAAAGCCGTTTTTTGCGGCGATATAGGCTGCTATACCCTGGGAAATGCGCAGCCTCTTGATATGGTAGATACCTGTCTTTGCATGGGCGCAGGGCTTACCATGGCCCAGGGGATCAGGCGGGCCCAGCCCGACACCACCGTTTTTGGATTTATCGGGGACTCTACCTTTTTCCATACGGGCATCAGCGGCATTTTAGATGCGGTATACAACAAGACCTCCATGGTGGCGGTGATCCTGGACAATTCCACCACCGCCATGACCGGCCATCAGCCTCATCCGGGAACAGGCGTTACGATGATGGGCGTTGATTCCCAGCCGGTGAGCATACCGGCTGTTTTGAAGGGGCTTGGAGTAAAGCATATACAGGTGGTGGACCCTCTGGAGCTGGATCAGGCGATAGAGGCTGTAAAACGGGCGGCTTCGGAGGAGGAAGTCAGCGCTATTGTTTTTAAGTCGCCCTGCATCGCCATTGCAGCTTCAGGAAAACGCCGGCAGGTAGACAGGGATGTGTGTACCGGCTGCAGGCTTTGCATAAAAGAACTGGGATGCCCCGCTCTTGTAAAGGATGGGGATAAGGTGGGGATCGACCGGAATCTTTGCTATGGCTGCGGCTTATGCGAGAAGGTCTGTCCCTTCCATGCGATAGGAGGTGAAGGGGGATGTTAAATTATTTGCTTGCCGGAGTAGGCGGCCAGGGAACCGTGCTGGCTTCCAGAATCATCGCCCAGTGCGCGATGAACAGCGGCATGGCCGCCAGGACGGCGGAGACCATCGGGATGGCGCAAAGAGGCGGCAGCGTCCTTTCTCATGTGAGGATAGGAGAAGGTATCCAGTCGCCCCTTGTCCCTCTGGGAAGCGCCGATGTGCTCATGGGCTTTGAGCCCGGGGAAGCGGTGCGCAGCTTCGGGTATTTGAAAGAGGGAGGTAAGGTGGTGGTCAGCTCCATGGCGGTAAAGCCGGTAACCGATTCTCTTTCCAGTACGGACTATGATCCGGAAAAGATGCTGCGCTATTTAAAAGCAAAGGCAAAAGAAGTGATTGTGGTCGACGGAAGCGCGGTATGTGAAAAAATGGGCACCTCCAAGGTTTTAAACCTGGCGCTTCTGGGAGCGGCTATCGAAAGCGGCGTTTTGGATTTTTCCAGACAGCAGGTGGAACAGGTTATACGGGAAAAAATTCCTCCCCGCTTTACCAGCCTCAATCTGCGGGCCCTGGATGTGGGCGCGGACTGTATTGTAAGATAGGCTTTCCATATAAGCCTTGTGAGATAAAGGGAAAAATAACAGAAAGGAAACCCTCCATGAAACTCAATGAAAATCAATTTGATCTTTTAAACCGTACTTTGCATCACGTTATGGATGTAGAGGGGGGTTTTTATCAAAAAAAAAAAGGGGGGATCGGGATTGGGGAGAGC
>CALWZU010000056.1 GCA_944386095.1 uncultured Clostridia bacterium
GGCCGGCTGGAAACCACCTTTTTTCAGTATTATGGGGAAAAACCTCCTAAAACACCCCGGCCTTAAAAATCTGCCTTTAAAGCCGATGGAAAAAACGGAAGCGAAAAAAGATAAAAAAGAGCCGGACTTTACCATCCGGCCCTTGCCTTTCGCCTCCCGTTTCTATTGCGCCTTTTTATTCCAGATTCAGTTTCTTCGTCAGAATCAGCCAGGTCCCCCCGTAAAAAAGGGCGCTGACGACTACGTCATACAGGATATAAAGTCCCACCATCGCCTGAGGGCTGAACGCCGAAACATCTCCTGCATGTAAAAACGCCGGGATCCCGGTCAACCAGGACCCGGTCAACCAGGACATAATCACGGTGATGGCAAGGAAGGTGATAAACGCCATCAAGCCCCGGTAACGGTTGAAGGTGGGTATCTGCCCAACAGAAAGGGACAGATAGATCGTCATCAGAAACGAGACCCCTTCCATCAGGGCAAGCAGTCCAATCAACCCCAGATTGCCTGCGATCTCAAGATCCACGTTATGGATCAGCTGGTGGATCACCGCCCAGAATTCTCCCCACTGGGACGCATCCATGGCGATCATGGTCATCAATGCGATGGACAGGAGCCCTACGCAGCCGCCCAGAACGCACCAGAGCAAGGCGGAAAACAGCTTTGAAAACAGCAGGCTGTGAACGCTCACCGGCAGGGTAAACATCAGATAGCCCTCATCCTTTAAAAGATTCCGGTTAAACCTCTGGATAATCAAAACCAGGGTCAGCACCACAAGGGCCACGCACAGCCCCGTGTATACCAGCACAAACAAAAGGGCTCCCATTTCAAATTCCGACATACGCTCCAGGCTGAAAGCCCCCAGGACCGAAACCAGAAGGATCGCCCCATAAAGGGGCAGCAGAACCCGTCCCGTCGCTTTTAATTCATATTTCATCAATTTGCCTAGCATTTGAATACCTCCCTGAAAAGCTGATCGATGGACATGCCCCGCTGGGTGCGGATCTGGTCAACCGCGTCGTAAAGCTCTATATGTCCTTGCCTGAGAAAAATCACTTCGTCGCAGATTTTTTCCACATCCTGTATCAAATGAGTGGAAATCAGCACGGACGCCTCGGGCCTGTAATTCCCTATAATGGTATTCAGAATGTATTCCCGGGCCGCCGGATCCACTCCGCCGATAGGCTCATCCAAAAGATACAGATCCGCCTCCCTGGACATGACCAGGATCAGCTGTACCTTTTCCTTTGTTCCCTTGGACATGGTTTTAAGCTTGTCGTTTACATCGATCTTCAGATTTTCCAGCATTTCCTCCGCTTTTTGCAGGTTGAAATCCTGATAAAAATCCCGAAAAAATTTCAATATATCCTTCACCCGCATCCAATCGTTTAAATAGGAACGCTCCGGCAGATAGGATATCTTTCTTTTGCTTTCAATGCCGGGCCTTTGTCCATAGATCAGCACCTGGCCGGCCGTAGGCTGCAAAAGGCCGTTGATCAGCTTGATCATCGTGGTTTTACCGCTTCCGTTAGGGCCTAAAAGGCCGATGATTTTTCCCGGCTGGATTTTCAGGCTCACCTCGCCGAGGGCCTCTTTTGCTCCGTATCGCTTCGTAACCGATCTAAATTCCAGTAATTGATTTGTCGTCATCTTGTTCCTCCATCATGCTTTGCAGGGTATGCTCTACAAGCTCCAGGATCTGCTCCCGGGAAAATCCAAGCAGCAAAAGCTGCCTCAAAAGCTCCCGGATCCTTTCCTGTGCCTGATTTTGTCTGATCTGCTCGATCAGCTGCTGATCCACCGTCACAAACCGGCCGCTGGTGCGGACCGTGTATAATAGCCCCTCCCTTTCCAGCTCCGAAAGCGCCCTTTGCATGGTATTGGGATTCACTCCCGCTTCCTGGGCCATATCTCTCACAGAAGGGAGCTTTTCCCCGGGCTGATACCGGCCGGATGTGATCATCTGCTTGATCTGGCTGATGATCTGCGTATAAATGGGAAGGTTCTCATCAAAGCGCCATGTCAAACATTCCACCTCCTGTACTTTTGTACTAATCGCTTAATACAATAATACCACTGTTTTTATCTCTGTCAATACCCCTCTTAAAAATTTTTAACGGCATCCCCTCTGCGCCCTTTTGTTGTTTTTCATAAATAAAAACGCCCTCCGGAAAATCCCGGAGAGCGGGGGGTTGCTTTTGCTTTCCGCCCGGGGGCGGCATTTCAAAGCGCTGTCTTTTTTACGGGTTCATTTACTTTTGTATCCCGGAAACGGCCATAAGCTCTTCCTTCAGCTGCTCGCACAGCTGCTGTGCCTGCTCCATGGAAGCGCCCCGGCAGGAAAAGTACATCTTCAGCTTCGGCTCGGTTCCGGAAGGTCTCAGCGCCGCAAAGGAACCGTCCTCCAAAAGGAACTTCAAAGCGTTTTCCTGGGGAAGCCCCGTTTCCTGGGTTTTCTCAAAGTCGATCATAAGGGCCTTCCTGCCTCCCAGGCTGCTGCAGCCGGCCTTTCTGACCCGCTCCATCACTTCTCCCATTTCTTTCATGCCTTCTATGCCGGTAAAAGCGATGTTTTCCACCTGATCGGAAAAATACCCGTATTGCCGGTAAATCTCAGAAAGCCTTTCTAAAGCGCAGGTCCCCTCCTGGCGGTAAAACCCTTCCATTTCCGCCAAAAGCATACAGGCATTGGCTCCGTCCTTGTCTCTGGCATGACCGGCGGAAAGACAGCCGTAGCTTTCCTCGTAGCCAAAGACAAAATGCTTTTTCTGTTCCTCCGGCAGATCGGCCTGTTCAAATTCCGTCATCCTCTGCCCGATATATTTAAAGCCCGTAAGCACCTCCTGCACCTCCAGGCCCGCCTCCTGAGCGATTTTTTTGCCAAGGCCGCCGGTGACCACCGTCTGGATCATCACCGGATGGGGAGGCATATCCTTTCGGAAACGGACGATGTAATCGATCAGGAGCGCTCCTATCTGATTGCCGGTAAGGGATATATATTCGCCCGCCTCATTTCTGAAGGCCACCCCTACCCGGTCACAGTCCGGATCCGTGGCAAGAACCATATCCGCCTGTTTTTCCTTTGCCAGCTGGATGGCCATGGAAAGCGCGCTGTGGTCTTCCGGATTTGGCACCCTGACGGTAGAAAAATCCGGATCGGGCTCCATTTGCGCCTGAACCGTCCATACATTGGAAAAGCCTCTTTTTTCCAGGACCTGGGGCACACAGACGGCCCCGGTGCCGTGAAGAGGGGAATATACGATCCCCAGCTGCCGGTGGAATTCCTCGTTGACCGCCGCCCGGCAGACCGCCTTCTGAAAACGTTCATCCAGGCTGATGCCGATGGTATTGAGGATAGAGCTGAGCCTGAGATGCCCTACATAGGGATGCACCTGATTAAATTCCTTGATCTTTTTAAATTCGAACATGATGTCTTCCATATCTTCGGGCACCAGCTGGCCCCCGTAGGAAGAATACACCTTGTAGCCGTTGTATTCCTTAGGATTGTGGCTGGCGGTAATCAGAATACCCCCTGCCAGATCCAGCTCCCGGATCACATAGGACATCTGGGGCACCGGCCTGGGCCCCCTGAACCGGGCAACGCCGATCCCGTTTCCCAACAGAACCCGCAAAGCCGTTTCCGCAAACTCCGCTGACATGCGCCTGGTATCATAGCCTACCGCCACGGGCTTTCTGACCCGGCCTCCCGCTTTTTTGATCAGATGCGCCGCGAAGGCCTGGGTCGCCTTTGCCACCTGATAACGGTTGATCCGATTGGTGCCAACGCCGATGATGCCCCGCATTCCCCCTGTTCCAAAGGTCAGATCCTGATGAAACAGCTCTTCGATGGCGGCCTCATCCTGGCTGATAGATTTCAGATATTCCTTTTCTTCCGCCGATAAAAACGGGTTTTTCAGCCATTTTTCGTATTCTTCTCTTGGCTGCATACGATCCCCTCCCATCCTGTTTGAAAGATCTCTTCTGGGTTTCATTATAGCAGAAAAACACCGGCGCATACAATACGCCGGCTTTCTTTTGCCTTTTCAGTCTTTTATCTGGGCTTCTTCTTCTTTTTCAAACATGGGCAGGATGTCTTCTTCCTTATAAGGCTTTGTGAAGCGGCTGACAAGAGGAACGATCACCACGGAAACCGCCATGGCGGCCACGCCGTATTCCGGTGCGAAGGATTTTGCCACCTCAAAGCCCCTGGTGAGGGTCATGAAAATCAGAGCGCCCCCTACAACCACGACGCCGCTTAGGGTCCCTGCCCAGGCGCCGGCTTTGGTAACCTTTTTCGAATACAGGCCCCACAGGTAGGGTCCTATAAAGGAGCCCGCCACAACGCCCCAGGAAAAGGACATCAGATTAACGATAAAGGAAA
Source organism: uncultured Clostridia bacterium (assembly GCA_944386095.1). Classification (GTDB taxonomy): domain Bacteria; phylum Bacillota; class Clostridia; order Peptostreptococcales; family Anaerovoracaceae; genus CALWZU01. The sequence continues at coordinate 4,382 of CALWZU010000056.1, forward strand.
TATTCAGCGTGGCGAAGATAAAGGACATCAGCACAAACAGCAGGCACAATACCCTGAGAAACAGCATCTGCTTCCTGACCGTCGTCTGGGGCCTGACCTCTTCCAAAAGATCCACCGCCACAGCCGAGCTGGAAGAGAGCACCACCGCAGACAGGGTGGACATGGAGGCCGACAGAAGGGACAGCATGATGATGGCTAAAACGATATTGGTAAAAACGCTTCCTGTCAGAGCATTCATCAAAAGCGTGGGCATAACCTCATCATAGCCTCCCGCCAGAGCCGGCATGCCGCTTGAGTCGGCGGGAATGAACAGGCGGGAAAAGCTGCCTACAAAATAAGCGCCGCAGCCGATGATCATGGCGAATATCGTAGAAACCACCGCCGCCACCTTGATATCGGACTCTCCCTTAATGGCATAATATTTATGCACCATCTGAGGCAGCCCCCAAACGCCCAGGCTGGTCAGAAGGATATTATTCAAAAGGAACTGGAGGTTGCTGCCCCCCGTAATATCCACAAGCCCCGGATCGATCGCCGTCAGCTTTTCCAAGCCTGCAGAAAGGCCTCCCACCTCCGGGCGGGAAACCACGATCATCATCATCAAAAATACGCCGGCGATCATGATAATGCCCTGTATAAAGTCATTCAGGGATGTGGCCACATAGCCTCCCAGCACAAGATAAATCGCCGTAAGGGTCGCTACAATGACCATGCAGATCACAGGATCCGCGCCGTTGAAGATATTGCTGAACATGGTGCCAAGGCCTTTGTAAATACTGGCGGTATAAGGCACCAGAAAGATAAAGATCACGCAGGCCGCATAAATCTTCATGCCCTTGCTTTGAAAACGGGCCGCCAGGAACTGAGGCGTCGTTGCCGCCCGAAGCCTGTGGGTCATGTTCCGGGTGGGCCTTGCCAGCACCTTCCAGGCCAGCCAGCAGCCTACCAGAGCGTTCCCCACGCCGATCCAGATACTGGCCATGCCGATATTCCAGCCGTGCATACCCGCATAGCCGATAAAAATAACGGCGGAAAAATAGGAGGTTCCATAGGCAAAGGCCGAAATCCATGGGCCGATGCCCCTTCCTCCAAGTAAAAAGCCCTCCATGGTGGCCGCCTTGCTTCTGCTGATGATACCAACAGCGATCATGACCACGATGAAAAGGCCCAAGGATATGAGTGCGATCAGTTGTGTCATTGCTACCTTCCTCCCATACTACCTGTCCGCGCTTCCGCCTGGCCGCCGGGCGCCGGGCGCAAAAAACCGGAAATTCTTTTTTCTGCATTCTTCCAAACTACATTGCATCCTTCAGGCCGCCGCCCGGCGGCCCCAGAGAGATGCGGCTACTTCACCATCATAAAGCAAAGAAGCCCTTCTGTCAAGACAGGAGGGCTCTGATTTGCACGGATCCGCAAAATCCCGGTTTTCAGCAGAAAATCTCCGAAAAAAGGAAAAGCTTCTTGAAAACACAGATCAAGAAGCCTATAATAGAAAAGTCTTTGAAAAAATTCCGCAAATGTCCTGTATTTGAGATATTTTCCGGTTTTAAAGGAGGTTCGATCTCTTTGGAGCAGCAGGCCCTTATCGTATCCATCGCAGAGACCATCGGCATCATCGCCTTTGCCATCACCGGCGTCACAGCGGCCATCGAGCGCCACCTGGATGTGTTCGGAGCGGTGGTTTTGGGCTGTATCACCGCCGTAGGCGGCGGAGCCATCCGGGACATCCTTCTTGGTAATCTTCCGCCGGTCATTTTCGAAACGCCTACCTACGCAGGTTTAGCCCTGGCTGTTTCCGTGGGGGCTTTTTTCACCGTATATTTCCTGGGGCGCCGGCTCAACCGCCATCTGAAGCGCTATTATCAGGTCATCAACCTGTGCGACGCCCTGGGTCTTGGCATTTTCTGCGTGGTGGGCGTCAACACCGCCATTATGAGCGGCTACGGCGATCACGGCTTTCTGGCGGTTTTTGTAGGAACCGTCACCGGCATCGGCGGCGGCCTTTTGCGGGATGTTCTGGCAAGGCGCGTCCCCCGGATCATGGTGGGACAAATTTACGCTCTGCCCGCCATACTGGGAAGCCTGCTGTATTATTACCTGTGGACCCATCGGATCTCCGACGGCGCTGCCATCTGGACAAGCGTGGGACTTGTGGTAATCATGCGGCTTTTGGCCGACCGATTCGACTGGCACCTTCCCAGGATCTGATCATGTTGATTTCTTCTTTTGATTTTCGTCTTGTTTTTCGTCAGCCGCCTGCAGAAGGCTACATATGGGCGTTGAAAAAGTCCATAATACCCTGGGCGTCATACTGAGCCATTTTGCTTCTCCAGGCATCGCTTTTCAAAAGCTCTACTTCTTCTTCGTTGGTATAAAATCCATGTTCGATCAGAACCGCCGGCATAACGGTATTTTTGATCACATAGAAATTGGAGGTCTTGATCCCCCTGTCTTTCATGCCGCTTTCCGGCATAGTCGCATCATGAATGGACTGAGCCAGCTGTTTTCCAAGGGCGCTGGTGGCGTAATAATAGATTTCCCAGCCTGTGGGGCTGGTCCACTCGCTGCCGCTTCCGAAGGCGTTGGCATGGATGCTGACAAAAATATCCGCATCGGAATTGTTGGCGATTTCACATCTTTCCGCCAGACTGGTATCCTCATCGCCGTTTACCGTCATCAGAACCTCTACCCCCTGGGCCTGGAGCAGATCTCTGACCTTATAGGCCACAGCCCTGTTAAACTCATATTCCAGCAGGCTTCCGTCCGGACTGCGCTTTCCGCCGGTGGAAGCGCCGTGTCCGGGATCCAGTGCCACAACCAGCTTGCCGTCATCCATGGGCTTAAAGTAGGTGCTCAACTGCCGGAAGGTCAGGGTCAGGGTTTTTTTATCCGAGGACAGGCTCACCGTCGGCGTGGTGGCTTCCTTCAAATCCACCACGATCCGAACCACGTCCTCTTCCATCTGATTGGCTCTGACGCTGCTGACGGCGGAATCTTCATGCTGAAAGCTCTGGCTTGCCGCCGCAGAGCTTCCCAGGGTAAATCCGGAAAAATCCACAACGAAGCGATCCGGCTCTGACAAGCTCAGGGGTTCATAATCGCCTCCGGAGGTAAGAGGCGCATCCCCGGTAATGGTGATAATGGTATTTTGCGATTTGCTGCTTCCCTTTTGCAGGCTGATCCCATTGACGCTGCCGTAAATCACCGGCGGCGCTTCTTCCTGATCCTCTCCGGCGGGGCTGTCTACCGAAACGGTTCTTGTAGCGTCGTCCCAGCCGATCTCAAAGCCCAGGGATTCTCCCACAAACCGCACGGGGATCATGGTCCTGTCGTCGATGATTTCAGCGGGCACCTGCATGGTTTTGTTTTCGCCGTTTACCTGGGCGATATTGGAATCGATGGTCAGAACCACCTGGGTATCGTCATAGGACACGGTAACGATATAGCTTTGGGCGTCCCAGCCCACCTTCCCGCCAAGGGCTTCAAATACGGCTCTTGCCGGCACCAGCGTATATTCGTTTTTAATCAGAGGCGCCACATCCGAGGCTACCAGGGATCCGTTGATTTCTAATTTTACGTCCGTGGAGGTTTCACCGAAGGCTGTCATGGAGCCTCCCAGAAAGGCCACCAGCAAAAGGGCGGTTATCATCCATTTTCTTGGCAAAATGCGTTTTTTCATCTTTATCGTCTCCTTTCCATAAGAAAATGACGCCATCATTTTACCAGAAAAAGCGACAGGAAACGGCTTCGTTACAGAATTGTTATGAAATCTTAATTTGCTCTCAAAAGAAGATAATGGAATCTGAGAAGATTTGACGCGGGGATTTTATCCCTTCAGCGATTCGGGATTCTTCTGGGCGTAAAAAAAGAAATACTGCTGCATAATGCCGGCCGCCGCTCCATAGCCGGGAAAGGGATCCCTGCCGCCATAGCATTCCTTGATGATTTTTCCGATCCAGGTATCCACAGGCGCACAGGCGAGCCTGCCGTAAGCAAACAAAGCCACGCAGTTTGCCACCTTCGCCCCCACGCCGCGCACACTCTCCAAAGCGCAGACAAGCCCCTGGTCCGGGAGATTTTCAAGGCTCTTCAGATCCAGACGCCCGTCCAGCGCCCTTCTAACCGCATCAACCAGATAAGGCGCCCGGTAGCCTGCCCCACAGTCTCTGAAATCCTCTTCACGGGCCTTCCGAAGCTGCCCGGGGGTGGGAAAAAGAAAAACAGCCTCCTCTTCATCGACTGCCTGCTGTCTTTGCCCTGCCTTAGAATCAGCCGGGAATCCTCCCGGCTCCATAAAGCCCGGTAAAGCCGCCTCCGCCGGCAGCTTCAGCGCCCGGGCCAGCTTCTCTTTTTCCGGCGCAGGCCTCTTTGTTCCATAGCGGCGGCAAAGCTCCCTCACCACCCGCCGGATGGCGGGAATGCTCTTTCTTTGGGAAATAATAAAGGTCACAAGGGTTTCCCAGGCATCCTGGCGAAGGATCCGGATTCCTTCCCCTTCCCGAACCGCCCGGCAAAGGAAATCATCCCTTTCACATACCGTCCGGTTTATCGTCCTGTAATCCCTGTCCAAATCAAAGTAAGGCCGCCATACCTTCCGCCATTTATCCTTTGTACAGCTTACCGCATATTTGTTTTCTTTCAGCTCTCTGATATAGAGAACGTCCCTGCCGGTTATAAAACGGAACACGCCTGCGGGAAATTCCCTGACCCGAAAGCACTGGCCGCTTTCGGCGATTTTTTTTAAATCAAACAAGTCGTCGATGTCAATGATCATTTTATCCTGTCTTTTTTGTGTATATATTTGCAAAGTCAAAGCATCAAATTAACCAAACCGGCACATACCAGTTCTTTTCATTTACAGGCAATAAGTCGTTTGCCATGCAGATCACACTTCCCGTTCCGATTTCTGCCTTTAGAGCCTCCAGACCCCCAAAGGCTTCTGCCTGGATCACTGGCCGTAAAACATCGAAATTCTTGATCGAGGCCTTTCCGGGGGAAGCCGCTTTCTTGACCTCGATTGGAGAAAGCACACCATTTTGGTAAAGCAACAAATCAATTTCTTTTTGATCTCTATCCCTGTAATAGAAAATCGGCGGCTCTTTCCCCGCATTCAAATAGCTTTTATAGATTTCTGAAAACACATAGCTTTCAAAGAAGGCGCCAGACATGGCTCCTTTCTCCAGTGTCTCGGGATTGCTCCATTTCAAAAGGTAAGCAGCTAAGCCCGTATCCAAAAAATGCAGAAGCGGCATTTTGACAACACGTTTCAACGCATTATTATAATATGGCTGCACCAAAGCGATGATATGGGAGGACACTAAAATAGAAAGCCATTTCTTTGCCGTCGGCGACGAAACTCCAGCCATGTCCGCCAGTTCCTTATAGATTACGGGCTTTGAAGTGTGAGCAGCAACAATCGTCATAAAATTGTAAAACTGCATTTCATCAGCAACCTGCGCAAGATCACGAATGTCGCGTTGCAGGTACGTATCTACATAGGAGCGGTAATATATCTCCCAATCGACCTTTTCATCCGCATACAATTCCGGCATGGAGCCTTTGAATATTCTGCCGTAAATTTCATTTAAACTGCGGGGAGATCTCACCGACAAACGGTTCATTAAATGCGCCGGATCCGTCTGGAATGGTTCGCTTGGCTCTTTGTAAATCTCCGCATCGGACAATCCTAATAAATTCACAATACCAACTCGTCCGGCCAGACTTTCGCTGACGTTGTTCATCAGCCGAAAAACCTGCGACCCCGTGATCCAGAAATCGCCTTTTTTCTTGGAATGATCCACGCTCATTTTTATATAAGGAAGCAATTCTGTTGCGTATTGAATCTCGTCAATCAGCACCGGAGGGGAATATCTCTGTAAAAACAATGCAGGATCATGCTTCGCCAAATACCTGGCATCGGGATCATCCAGGGTTACATATTTCCGCACCAGTCCCTTGCTCTTCTGCACGTCCGCAAGTTTTTGCAGAAGGGTGGTTTTTCCCACCTGCCTGGGGCCAGTCACTAGCAGCACAGGGAACATTTCAGAGAGCCGCATAATCGTATCTTCCGCAGCCCGCTTAATATATGTCATATTGCTTTCTCCTTTACGATTTCAGTATAAGCAATTTAAATAGAAATATTCGGCAGATTTAAATTATAATTTTATTATAAACAGAATTCTTCCTGCTCGTCAAGATAATTCCGGCAATTCTAAAGTATGATTTTAGAATTGCCAAAGCAGGTTATAGACAGGGTTCTGTAGCGAAATATCCACGTAACCAACAGCCATACACATGACCCGGCCCCAACACTATTAAGGGAGGGCTTTAGAGAAAACCGATGTCTTTTTAATTTCTCGTCAAGCTTCAGCTTGGGAAAGGAATTGAGTGAATAACGGCAGTTTCTTATTTCTGCTCATACTTAATTTACAAGACTCTCAAACTCATTTGTTGTGCCGGACACCACAAATAAGGTTTATCCGAAATCGTCGTAAGACTCTACATGGTGTAGAACAAAAAGGCTTGGCATCAAGCCTTTTTGTTATTATAGCATATCGCCAAAAATTTTTACAAAAACTATAAAAATTTGCACCAA
>CALWZU010000057.1 GCA_944386095.1 uncultured Clostridia bacterium
CTTCGTAGCGGTTAAATTGTTTTTTGTTCATAGTGATCACGTCCTGTTTCATGAGTGTATTGTAGCATGAGGGTGACATTTTCCCTCGATAGTCTACAAGGTGACATTATCACTTATTAACCACATAGAGGGGCACAGGGCCTTGACAAACGGAGCCTTCGATGGGATAATAGCTGTATCTGACAGGGCAAACGGCCCTTTGGAAGCACAAAAGCATAATGGATGAAAGCGTTGAAGAGAACAGCAGGACCAGGGACAACCACAGAGAGGGCCCAGGCGTTTTCTGCCCCGGGCAGAGGCCGCCAAAGGCTGAGAAGGCCCGTTGATCCGGTTTTGTGTACCGCCTCGGAGCTTGCGTGTAAAGCGCCGGTTGTGACCGTTACCACAAATGAGTATAAAATCGGGTGGGACCGCAGTGGACTTGCTGCCCCGAATGCCCCTCAGGGCGTTCGGGGCTTATTTTTTTAGAATTTATCAGAAAACCGAACCATCAGAAAAGGAGAGTGAACCATGATACAGGTAACATTGAAGGACGGCTCCGTAAGGGAAGCACAAAAGGGAGACACGATACTGGATGTGGCAAAATCCATCCATCACGGACTTGCAAAGGAAGCGGTGGCGGGAATTGTAGATGGAACCGTCCAGCCCCTAAGCTATCCTCTTGAGGGGGATTGCAGCCTGGAAATCCTGAAGTTTGACGATCAGAGAGGAAAGGATGTATACCGTCATACCACCTCGCATATTTTAGCACAGGCTGTGAAAAAGCTGTTCCCTGAGGCGAAACTTGGAATCGGACCGGCTATTGAAAACGGCTTTTACTACGATTTTGATCTGGAACACAGATTTACCGAGGAGGATCTGAAAAAGATCGAGAAGGAAATGAACCGGATCATCTCCCAGAACCTGCCCCTGGAACGCTTTGAACTCCCTCGGGAAGAGGCTGTGGCCTTCATGGAAAAGCAGCAGGAGCCCTATAAGGTAGAGCTGATCCGGGATCTGCCTCAGGATGCCGTCATTTCGTTTTATAAGCAGGGCGACTTTACCGACCTTTGCGCCGGTCCGCATGTGGCCGCCACAGGCGCCATCAAAGCGGTCAAGCTGATGAACGTGGCGGGAGCCTACTGGAGGGGAAGCGAAAAAAATCCCATGCTCCAGAGGATCTACGGCACCTGCTTCCCCAAGCAGAAGCAGCTGGAGGAATATCTGGAAATGCTGGAAGAGGCGAAAAAAAGAGACCACAGAAAAATCGGAAAGGAAATGGATCTGTTCGCCCTTTATGAAGAAGGCCCGGGCTTTCCCTTCTTCATGCCAAAGGGCATGGTCTTGAGAAACGAGCTGGAAAATTTCTGGAGACAGGCTCATGCCCAGAGAGGCTATCAGGAAATCAAAACGCCCATGATTTTAAACGAGCAGCTTTGGCATACCTCCGGCCACTGGGACCATTACAAGGAAAACATGTATTTTACAAAGATCGACGATGAGGATTACGCCATCAAGCCCATGAACTGCCCCGGCGCCATGCTGGTGTACAAGCGCAGGATGTACAGCTACCGGGATCTGCCCATCCGGATGGGGGAAATGGGCCTTGTTCACCGTCATGAGCTTTCCGGCGCCCTCCACGGCCTTATGAGGGTCAGATGCTTTACCCAGGATGACGCGCATATTTTTATGCTGCCTGAGCAGGTAAAGGACGAAATCACAGGGGTTATCGACTTTATCGATTATGTTTACGGGATTTTCGGTTTTGAATATTTTATTGAGCTTTCCACAAGGCCGGAGGATTCCATGGGTACCGACGAGGAATGGGAGCTTGCCACAAACGCCCTTCGGGACGCCCTGGAAGAAAAGGGGCTGGATTATAAAATCAACGAAGGAGACGGGGCCTTCTACGGCCCGAAAATCGACTTCCACCTTCGGGACTGCCTGGGCAGAACCTGGCAGTGCGGCACCTGCCAGCTGGATTTTCAGATGCCTCAGCGCTTTGATCTGACTTATGTGGGAAAGGACGGAGAAAAGCACCGGCCCATTATGATCCACCGGGTCATTTTCGGCAGCATCGAACGCTTTATCGGCATTCTGACAGAGCATTTTGCAGGGCGCTTCCCCTTGTGGCTGGCCCCTGTTCAGGTAAAGATCATGCCGATTTCCGAAGCCTTCCATGAGTACGCCCGGTCTGTGGCGGATCGATTCATCCAGGCGGGCATCCGGGTGGAATACGATGACAGAAACGAAAAGATCGGCTATAAAATCAGGCAGGCTCAGATGGAAAAGACGCCTTATATGCTGGTGGTGGGCGAAAAGGAACAAAGCGCCGGCAATATTTCCGTCAGAAGCGGAAAGGAAGGGGAGCTGGGGGTATTTGAAATCGATTCCTTCATTGAAAAGCTCCTTGAAGAAATCCGCACAAAAGCCCATTGATTTTAAAAAGGCCGGAAACGCCTTTTGGGGAAGGTTTTTTGAAGAAGCCTTTCCGGGGTGAAAGAGCATCTAAGCAAACGAGAAAAACACCGGGTCTTTTGGGGGAGGGGCCCGGATCCAGGAGGACAGACCATGAAGAAGAAAACCACAGCGGCTTGGCTTTCAGCCTTTCTTGCCGTTATCTGCCTGACGGGCTTTACCTTTCCCAGCTATCCGGGATTGGGAGAAGTGCATTATCAGTCCCAAAGAGATATTGGGCCGGGAGCGGTGTATACCCAAATCATCGCTGACAATGCTTCTGCCGGAGGGGTGGAGCGGGTCTACACCGTAGAGGCGAGCCTTGCCAATCAGATTCTGCGTCCCTATGTGTTCAACGGAGAGGTACGGGGCAAATACGCCCTGGGCTCCATGATCAACTGGGCCAAGGAGGAAGGCTATCAGGTGCTTGCCGCGATCAACGGCGATCTTTATGATACCGCAAGCGGTACGCCAAAGGGGCCTGTGATCCATAGCGGCATACTGATGACCGGAGGCTATGCGCCGGAAAATTCCATCGCCTTCAGCCAGAGCGGAGCGGCCTATCTTTCCTATTCGGGGATCCAGTACACCATGCGCTTTCAAAAGTACCAGTATACCGATACGGTGGAGGAGCAAAAGGATGAAAACGGCAATGTCATGCTGGACGAAAACGGAAATCCGCTGACCCAGACCACCACGGAGGCTACCATAACCGAACAGACCAGAAGCATCGACTTTTTCAATGTCCCCCACGGCGGCGCCAACGGCCTGCATCTGTATAACCGCCATTATGCCTCCTCTACAAAGACAAGCGGCAGCTGCGTAGAGGTGATTCTGACGGTGCCGGATGTTTCCGTAGCGAATCTGCAGGTGGGACAGACCATCCGGGCCCAGGTGACAGAGGTGAGAACCGGCGTCAATAACACGCCCATCGCCGATAACCAGCTGGTGCTTTCGGCTAATTCCAATTCCTCCAGCTATTCGGACCTTTGGAACATGGTCACCGGCTCGGAGGTGGAGATCCAGGTAAGCCCGGCGGAGGGCAGCATGCTTGACCAGGCGGTGGAATCCATCGGCGTTTATCATGTGATCGCAAGAGACGGGGCGGTGGTGACCACGGACAAGACCGTCAATCCCAGGACCTGCATCGGTATCAAGGAAAACGGAGATATCATCCTTTATGTGGTGGACGGCCGGCAGAGCGGTCATTCCAAGGGGATGAATGCGGTGGATATCGCCAATTACCTTTTGAGCCTGGGCTGTGTTTCAGCGGTCAATCTGGACGGAGGCGGCTCGACCACCATGTATGCCAGGAGCACACCGGGGATCTCCGATGAGGCGGGCCTTGTCAACAGCGTATCCGATGGCAGCCAGAGGAGCGTTACCAACGGCTTGATGCTGGTTTATTCTCCGGATCAGGACATGACGCCGGCTCACCTTTGCCTGTATCCGGCAGACTCGCTTATGATGCCGGGAGCCAGCCAGCAGATGGAGGTGTATGCGGTCAATAAAAATTATGAAAAAACCACTGCTTTGTCAGGGAAAATCGATTATTCCGTGACGGAGGGCATGGGTACTGTGGATTCCCAGAGCGTTTTTACGGCGGGAACCACTCCGGGAGAGGCTGTGATCTCTGCGTCGGTGGGAGAGGTAAGCGGCTCTACTACGGTAAAGATCGTAGATGATCTGACCTTTTCCACCAATTACGCTGCGTTGACCCTGGATCCGGGAGAAGTGGTGGATGTGAATGTGACCAATCCCCGCTACGGTCACGCTCAAGTGGCGGCGGAAGACCGCCTTTTCACCTGGCGCTGTGATCCTCAGATCGGCACTATCGATCAAAACGGCGTCTTTACAGCATCTTCCACGGCAAGGGGAGAAATGGGGACCATAACCGTATCCTTTGGAAGCGCGTCCGTTCCCATTTCCGTTACCGTGGGAGAACCGGCGGGCTTTACGGATATCGACGGCCACTGGGCGAAGGAATATATTCTGTCTTTGGCGGATCAGGGTATCATTTCCGGCGTGACGGCCACCCGGTTCGCCCCTGACGAGGGTCTGACCAGAGCGCAGTTCCTGGTGCTGCTGTCAAAGCTGGATCAAAACAGCGACCCCTCCCTTGCTCCCGCAAGCGGCTTTACAGATGTAAAGGATTCCGACTGGTTCAGCGATTATGTGAACTGGGGCGTGTCAAAGGGCATCGTCAGCGGCATGGGAGACGGCACCTTCGCCCCGGATCAGAAGGTGACAAGAGAGCAGATGTGTGTGATGTTAGATAAGTTCATGCCGGTTTTGGGTATTTCCTATGAACAGCAGTCTCAGTCCCTATCCTTCGGGGACAGCGGCAAGGTAAGCAGCTGGGCGTTGGAGGCGGTGACGAAAATCGTCAGCGAGGGTATCATGACGGGAAAACCCGACAATCTCTTCGATCCTCAGGGAACGGCCACCAGAGCAGAGGCTGCCCGGATCATCTACGTTGTCAAGGCTCTTTATGAATACCAGATGACCGATGGAGAGGAAGAAATCCAGCTTCCAAAGACGGGAAGCCTCTCTGAGGAAGGCTCGGATGGAAAGCAGGCAAAAGAGATTTCCGGTGAAATCGCCGCAGCGGCGGAAGAAGAAAAAACGCCCCTGCAGGAGGACAAATCAGAAGACCTTCCAGGGCAGGACAAAGGACAGACGCTCCTGAGGGAGGATGAAGGGACGTCCTTGCCGGAGGATGAGACCCAGGCTGCATTGCCCGAAGCTTCGCCGGAAGACGCCCTCCTTCAGGAAGCACCAAAGGAAAACTGATCGACCAAAAGGAAAACGGATTACCCCAATGGATCAAAATCCGCGAAGGCTGTGTTTAACGGCTTTCGCGGATTTTTTACGAAAGAGGGACAGGGCATTGCAGGGAAAAATCAGGCCAGACTGGGGGGAGAGATTTTCCTTTTCCCGATGATCTGATCCAGTTCTTCTTCTAAAAGGGTTTCCTGCTCCATCAGGCGGCGGGCGATATCGGAAAGGGTCTGAAAGTTGTTTTTCAGGATGCCCAGGGCGCCTTCATAGCAATCGTCGATGATTCTGCGGATTTCCTTTTCCACAGCGGCGTTTTCCTTAAGGTCCCCGGCTTCGTAGACTATATTTCCAAGACTGCTCATGCCCAGCTGGCAGACCATTTCCCTGGCCAGCTGATTGGCCTTTTTCAGATCGTCCTTCGCTCCCGAGGAAAGCTCGTTGTAGATCAGGGACTCCGCCGCCCGGCCGCCGAAAAGCACCTGGATCTTATCCTTCAGTTCGGTGGCGGTGATCAGATACCGGTCCTCCCGGGGCACCTGCATGGTGTAGCCCAGAGCCCTGCCCCGGGAAATGATGGATACCTTGGGAACGCTTTCGTGTCCGAAGAATTTGGAAACCAGGGCGTGTCCCGCTTCATGGAAGGCGATTTTTTCCCTTTCCTGGGGAGAGATGACGCAGCGCTTATGCTCAGGACCCGCCAGCACCTTTTCGATGGCCATGTCGATTTCCTTTTCGCCGATGCTTCTTTTGTGAAACCGTACGGCCAGGATAGCCGCTTCATTGGCGATGCTGGCAAGGTGGGCGCCGGACATGCCCGGTGTGCGCCGGGCGATGGATTTCAGGGCGACCGAGCCGTCTACGGGCTTATTTCGGAAATGCACCGAAAGGATCTCCTCCCGCACCTTCAAATCCGGGTTGCCCATGTAGATTTGCCTGTCGAACCGGCCGGGGCGGATCAGGGCTTCATCCAGTAGATCCAGCCGGTTGGTGGCCGCCATGACGATGACCGTCTCATTTGGCTGAAAGCCGTCCATTTCTACCAGAAGCTGGTTGAGGGTCTGATCCTTTTCGTTATTGCTTTCATTGGTGCGGCGGGCGCCGATGGCGTCGATCTCGTCGATAAAAATGATGGAAGGCCCTTCCCGGCGGGCCTTTTCAAAAAGATTGCGGACCCGCTTGGCGCCCACTCCCACATATTTTTCCACAAATTCCGAACCGCTGGCAAAATGAAAGGAAGCGCTTGCCTCCTGGGCGGCCGCTTTGGCAAGAAGGGTTTTCCCCGTCCCGGGAGGGCCGTAAAAAAGTACGCCCCGGGGCAGCTTTGCACCCATTTTTTCATAGCGCTGGGGGTCTTTTAAAAAATCGATGATTTCCCAAAGCTCTTCCTTGACCTCATCCAGTCCCGCCACATCCTCAAAGGTGATCTGGGGAAAAACCTGGGGCTGCGCGGCCTGGGGCTCTTCGGCCGGAGGGTTTTTCCGTCCCTCCTTTGCTTTTTGAAACGCCCCTTCCGTAGGGAGGGGCCTGCGGGAAAGAGACAGAATCAGGAAAAGGAAAAAGGGAAGAATCAGAGAAAACAGGAAAATCATCAGATTTGCGCCGGAAAAATCAGGAACGCCGGAAAGGTATTCCTTCAGGGCAAAAAAACCGCAGGCGGTCAGGATGCCCCCAAAAAGCCATTTCATATGATCCTTCAACAAAAGCACCTCCATTTATCGTATTCTTGTCTGTAGTCTCTCCTCAAAAGCGGAAAACCATGCAGACAAAGGGGCGGTTTTGTATACAAGACAGGGAAAGTATGGTATAATATAAAAACTTATCCTTCTGATGTAAAATCTGCAAACAAAAAGGGAAGCCTATTTCAGAAGGGGTCAGGCTGGATCGATTTATTTCAGCATCATCCACAGGAGAAACGTCGGTCTGTAAAAAGGAAAAGACAGACGATGAAGGAAACAAAATGAAACACCAGGAAAACAATTCCGGCGGGTTTTCCGAAGGAAAGCGGGAACAGGGGGCCTATGAGGCGTATCTGACCAGCGTACCTGATCTCATGGAGGCCGAAATCATCATGGGCCTTCTGGAAAGCGAGGGGATCCCGGCGATCAGAAAGCATCAGGTAAGCGGCGATTACATGGAGGTTTTGGCAAACGCCACCGTCTTTGGCGTTGATCTTTATGTGCCGCCGGGAGAGCTGGAACGGGCAAAAGCGCTTTTGGAGGCGCCGGTTGAAATTACGGAAGAGGAAGTTTTTGAAAAAGGAAACCGGGAAATCCCGGACGGAAACGGCAAATATGACGCAAGCCTGCGAAGAAAGGCCATGAAGGTCATGATTGTGGTAATACTGGGAGTTTCCGTTGTTTTGGGACTTTGGTCGGTGTTTTTCGCAAGCTAAAGGAGCGTGGGATCGCAATGAGCAAAATCAGACTGCATCAAACCTATGAGGTACAGACCATCAGGGATATGCTGCTGCATAACGTGGCGCATCACGGGCAAAGGCCCGCTTTCCTGAAAAAGGAAATCAAGGCCGGACCATATATCGAGGTGAGCTTTCAGACCTTTTACGAGGAGGTGAGGGCCCTTGGCACCAAGCTTTTGGATCTTGGCCTGGGCCGCTCCAAAATCGCCTTGATCGGGGAAAACAGCTATGAATGGATCCTTTCCTATTTTGCCATCGTCTGCGGAGCGGGGATCGTGGTACCTATCGACAAGGAGCTTTCCAGGGATGAGATCCTGCACCTGATAAAAACCGCCGGCTGCGACGGGGTGATTTATTCGGATTCCTATGAGGCCTATTTCCGGGAAGCGCCCATCAAAATCAAGGTCAACATGAAGGCGGCCCGGGATTTTCCCAGGGACTTTTCCCTGCGGCAGCTGATTTCCGATGGAAAAAGACTCCGGGAGGAGGGCTTCGATCTTTACGAAAAGGCTGTTATCGATCCTGACGCCATGGCCGTGCTGCTTTTTACCTCCGGCACCACAGACAGCGCCAAAGGGGTGATGCTGTCAAACCGCAATATCATTTCAAATGTCATCGCCACCAATCAGATCGTCAAGGTCTATCCGACGGACCGTACTCTGTCGGTGCTGCCTATCCATCATACCTTTGAGTGCACCATCGGTATCATGGTACCCCTTTACGCAGGCGGCTCCGTGGCCTTCTGCGAGGGACTTAAGCATATCGCAAAAAACCTGGTGGAATCCCAGACCACCGTTTTTGTGGCGGTGCCCCTGCTTTTGGAGACCATCTACGGAAGGATCGTCAAGAATGCGAAAAAGCAGGGAAAGTATGATAAAATGCTCAAGGCCGCCGCTTTCAACCGAAAGATGAAAAAGGTAGGCGTGGATCTTTCCAAAAAGCTTTTCAGAGAGGTACATCAAACCTTCGGAGGAAAGCTGCGCCTTCTTGTTACCGGAGCCGCCGGGATCGATCCGGGAGTGATCCGGGGCTTTGAGGATCTGGGCCTTCAGGTGGTGCAGGGCTTTGGGCTGACAGAATGCTCGCCCCTTGTCACCGGAACGCCGGATACCTGCGATACCTATGCCAAGGCCGGTTCTGTGGGGCCTGCCATTCCGGGAACGAAGGTGCGTATTGAGGGGGCCGGGGAGGACGGCGTGGGAGAAATCCTGTGCCAGGGCCCCGGGGTCATGCTGGGCTATTATGAAAATCAGCCCCTTACGGATATGGTGATGGAGGATGGGTGGTTCCATACGGGAGATCTGGGCTATCTGGATCAGGAAGGATTTTTGTATATAGCAGGCAGAGAAAAGAACGTGATCGTTACCAAAAATGGTAAAAACGTTTATCCTGAGGAAGTGGAATTTTATCTGAATAAAAGCGATTACATCCAGGAATGTATGGTGGAGGGCGTTTACGATCCCAAGGACGGAGATACCAAAATCGGCGTTCAAATCTATCCGGACTATCAGGTGATCCACGATCAGTTCGGGGAGGATGTGACAGATGAGGAAATCCTTAAGCTTTTAAAAGAAACGGTGGATCATCTGAATGAGACCATGCCCATTTACAAGCGGGTCAGAAGCGTGATCCTGAAAAAAGAGGAGTTTGTTAAAACCACCACAAAAAAAATCAAACGCTATGCCAATCGGGTAGGCGAGGAAAGCAGGAAATAAAGACGAAAAACGTCTTTACAGATACAAAAGCAGGAGGAAATCATGAGTACCGTTCATATCAACGCTGAAAAAGGCGATATCGCAAAGACCGTGCTGATGCCGGGAGACCCTCTTCGGGCAAAGTTCATAGCGGAGGAATTTTTACAGGAGCCGGTTTGCTATAACAGCGTCAGAGGCGCCCTTGGCTACACGGGTACCTATCGGGGCAGGAAAATATCCGTTCAGGCTTCCGGCATGGGTATGCCGTCCATCGGGATTTACGCCCAGGAGCTGTTTACCCAGTTTGATGTGGAAAATATTATCCGTGTGGGCTCCTGCGGCGCCCTGCAGCCGGAGCTGGATTTGATGGATGTGATCCTGGCAGCCTCCGCCTCTACTGATTCCAACTGGGCCTATCACTATGGCGTACCGGGGATCCTGGCTCCTACCGCGGACTTTGACCTGCTTTTCGCGGCGAAAAAGGCGGCGCAGGAAAAGGGAATAGAAGTAAAGACCGGCAATGTCCTTTGCTCGGATGTGTTTTATTATGATGATCCCCAGATTTGGAAAAAATGGGCGAAAATGGGTGTTCTGGGCATCGAGATGGAAAGCGCGGCTTTGTATCTTATCGCGGCGAGATACAGAAAAAGGGCTCTGACCATTCTCACCGTCAGCGACAGCTTTGTAAAGGAGACCAAGCTGACCTCTCAGGAAAGGCAAACCTCTCTTTTGAACATGATCCAAATCGGACTGGACGCGGCCTGGGATATACAGGCAAAGGACTGACGGGGAGGGGAAAAACGTCCCGGAGATAAAGGATAACTGGATATATGGATGCATTTTACGGCGTTTACAATTTGTTATGGGGAGACCTGTTTGAAATTCCGCTGCCCGGCGGCAGCAGCCTGGGCCTTTCCCTTCTGGTTCTGATTTTGATTCCGGCGGGCCTGTACTTTACGGTACGGACCCGTTTTCTTCCCTTTCGCCTGTTTCCTCAGATGCTCCGGGTGACCCTGGAAAACAACCGGAAAACCCACATACAGGGGATTTCGGGCCTTCAGGCTCTGATCGTATCCACCGCCTGCCGGGTGGGAATGGGCAATCTGGTGGGCGTTGTGGCGGCCATTTCCGCAGGAGGGGCAGGAGCGGTTTTCTGGATGTGGCTGATTGCCCTTTTGGGTTCGGCTACCGCTTTTATCGAAGCCACCCTGGCGCAGATGTATAAAGAAAAGGATCCTCTTTACGGCGGATACCGGGGCGGCCCCGCTTATTATCTTCATTATCTGTTTGTGGGAAGAAAAGGCAAAAAGGGAAAATCCCTGATCGCCTGTCTGTTTGCCCTTTCAGGGCTGATCTGCTGGTGCGGCATCAGCCAGGTGACGGCAAATTCCATTTCCGCTTCCTTTGAAAATGCCTTTCAGATACCGCCTCTTTATTCCACGACTGCCCTGGTGATCGTGGCGGCGGTGATCGTTTTAAGAAAGAACGCCACCGTGCGGGTGCTGGATATTATGGTGCCGGTGATGGCGGCCTGTTATTTTTTTGTCACGGTGTTGATCATCGTGACAAACATCGGCCTTCTGCCCGGTGTGATCCGGCAGATTTTCGCTCAGGCCTTCGGCCTGGAGCAGGCGGTGGGCGGGGGAATAGGCGCCGTGATCATGAACGGGGTAAAAAGAGGCTTGTTTTCCAATGAAGCGGGCTCCGGTTCGGCTCCCTGCGCCGCTGCGGCGGCGGATGTGAGCCATCCGGCCAAGGCGGGGCTTTTACAGTCTTTGGGTGTTTTCATCGACACCCTTGTAATATGCAGCTGTACCGCCATGATCATGCTGATGACCCCAAAATCCCTTACGGAGGGCCTTGAGGGGATGGATCTTTTGCAGGCCTCCATGTCCTATCATCTAGGGGAGGCAGGGGTGATCCTCATAGCGGTGATCCTGTGGCTGTTCAGCTTTTCCACCTTTCTGGGGATTTTGTTTTACGCCAGGTCCAATGTAGCCTACCTGTTTGGGGATAACTGGACGGCGCAGAGCCTGTATAAAATCCTGTGCCTTGCCATGCTTTTTGCAGGGGGGCTGGCGGCGTATCAGTTTGTGTGGGATCTGGGGGATGTAGGGATCGGCCTGATGACGGTGTTTAATATGGCGGGCCTGTTTGCCCTGGCGCCAAAGGCCCTTGCCAGCCTGAGGGATTACCAGGAAAAGGAAATGAAAAGAAGAAAAAATTAAAATGCGAAAAAGGGCAGGGGCTGTCCGGCTGCAGAGCAGACGGCCTGCTTAAGGAAGCCGGAGAAAAATAAAGGCGGTCATCCGTTTTATGGATGACTGCCTTTTCTGATAGTAAACATGAAAGAAAACCGCCTCGGCCGGTTTTGGATTGTCCGGAAGGCCCCGGGCTTTCTTTTTTACCAGGGAAGAAAGGAAACCCGGCAGCTGTCCGCGTCCATCTGGGTCAGGGCTCCCATGGGGAAGCTAAGCTGGGGATAGGTATGGCCGCAGCGGAAGTTGAGGATAGTGGGTTTTTTCCAGGGCAGGACCACTTCCTGAAAGATTTCCCTTATCGTCAGGGAGGGGGTATTTTCCTTTGTTTCTTCGCAGTTGATCCAGGAACCCAGAAGAATGCCCGAGGCGTCCCGGAATTTTCCCGCAAGGGAGAGTGCCGTCAGCATCCGGTCCACGCTGTAGGGCTTTTCATCGATATCTTCAAGAAAGAGGATTTTGCCTTTTGTATCGATTTCATAGGCAGAGCCCAGAGTGGAGACCACAAGGGAGAGATTTCCTCCGGTTACCGGACCCTGGGCCCTGCCGGGAAACAGGCATTCCCGCTTCTGGTCCGGAGGGTTTTCCATGGGCCCCTGGGGAAAGCCAAACAGGCACCGCTTCAGAGTCCTGATGGTAAAATCATCTGTTTTTTCCCAGTTGATAGAGGGCATAGTGCCGTGGATGCTTACCAGAGAGCACAGCTGCTGAAAAGCGATCTGCAAGACGGAAATATCGCTGTAGCCCAGAAAGAGCTTGGGATTTTTTTTGATGATCTCAAAGTCGAGAAGGGGAAGCAGCCGGCCGCAGCCGTAGCCGCCCCGCAGGCAGAAAATGCCCTTGATATCGGGATCCTGGAAGGCGTCCATCAAATCCTGGGCTCTCAGGGAATCGCTGCCGGCAAGAAAGCCGTGGGTGCTTTTGCAGCTGGGATAGAATCTGGCCTTCAGCCCCAAAAGGGAAAGGGAGCTCTGGGCGCCGGCAAGTTCTTTTTCGCTGGCCGGGGAAGCCGGGGCGATCAGGCCGATCAGATCGCCGGGTTTCAGGGGCGGGGGTGTGATCATCATAAAAAGCCTCCTTTTTTCTATTTAACGAAAGGTCCGGGAATTTTTACAAGCATCCATATTGTATAATGGGCCGGCCTGTCCCGGCAACCGGATTTTGCGAAAAAGAGGCGTTTTTTTCGTAAACAGGAGAACGGAGAAGGGAGAGTGAAAAAAGCAGGAAGCACTATATATTGTGTCATTTATATTACAAACCTACTATAAGAAGGTTTTCGTGTTGACAAGGGATAAGGGGAGGAATAAAATAATAACCACGACAGAACCTATTTTACCGGCGGCCTTCGGGGGCTTTGCCGGGGAGGATCGGATATAAAAAACAGGGGGGCTGAAAGCCAATGATTGAAACCATTATCAAAAGAGACGGAAGGGAAGTGCCCTTTGATCTGGAAAAGATCACAGAGGCGATTTTCAAGGCGGCCCAGGCCACGGGAGGCCGGGACAGAGCCATGGCCGAAAAGCTGGCCGGGCAGGTGACGGATTATATCGAAAACGAGCTTCATGAATCGAAGCCTTCGGTGGAATTCATCCAGGATGCGGTGGAAAAAATCCTGATCGAAAGCGGCCATGCCAGGACAGCCAAGGAATTTATCCTGTACCGCTCCACCCGTTCCAAGGTCCGGGAAATGAACACCAGGCTCATGAAGACGCTTGAGGAGCTGACTTTCAAGGATGCCAAGGACAACGATGTAAAAAGGGAAAACGCCAATATTGACGGGGATACCGCCATGGGCACCATGCTCAAATACGGCTCCGAAAGCGCCAAGCAGTTTTATGAAATGTTTATTTTGGATCCCAAGGTTTCGGAAGCTCATGCCAGCGGAGACATCCACATCCATGATATGGACTTTTATACCCTGACCACCACTTGCTGCCAGATCGATATGGATAAGCTGTTTACCGGGGGCTTTTCCACGGGACACGGCCATCTGAGAGAGCCCAATTCCATTCAGAGCTATTCGGCGCTGGCCTGTATCGCCATTCAGTCCAATCAAAACGATCAGCACGGAGGTCAGAGCATCCCCAATTTCGATTATGCCATGGGAAAGGGCGTGAAAAAAAGCTATAAAAAGCTTTACCGCTCCAATCTGGCAAAATGCTTCGAGCTTTTGCTCAACGAGGAAAACGGAAAGGAAAAGGCCGAAGAGGTGATGAAGCGCTTCCAGGAGGCGTATGATTACGAGCCCGGGCTTTCCGACGGAGAAGAAGAAAAAAGGATCCAAAAAGAGGTGCTTTCCGATTATGTGCAGGACGAGCTGCTTTTGGCGAAGATCGTTTCCTTTGTTAACAAAACCGCAGAAAAGGAAGTGGACCGGGAAACCTACCAGGCCATGGAGGCTTTTGTGCATAACCTCAATACCATGCATTCAAGAGCCGGCGCCCAGATCCCCTTCAGCTCCGTCAACTACGGACTTGATACCTCCCCGGAGGGAAGAATGGTCATGAAAAACCTTCTGCTGGCCACGGAACGGGGGCTTGGAAACGGAGAGACCGCTATCTTTCCCATCCAGATCTTCAAGGTAAAAGAAGGCATCAATTACAATGAGGGAGAACCCAACTACGATCTGTTCCGGCTTTCCTGCAAGGTGTCCGCAAAACGGCTGTTTCCCAACTTTTCTTTTGTGGATGCGCCGTATAATCTTAAATATTACAAGCCGGGGCATCCGGAAACAGAGGTGGCCTATATGGGCTGCAGGACCCGGGTCATCGGCAACGTATACGATCCCAGCCGGGAAATCGTGACGGGAAGGGGCAACCTGAGCTTTACCTCCATTAATCTGCCCAGGATCGCCATTAAATCCCACGGCAACCTGGAAATGTTCTTTGAAGAGCTGGACAGAAAGATCGACCTGGTGATTTTACAGCTCAACGAACGTTTTAAGATCCAGGCCTCCAAAAAAGTCAGAAACTACCCCTTTATGATGGGACAGGGCATCTGGATCGATTCCGACAAGCTGGGCCCCGATGACACGGTGGGGGAAATCTTAAAGCACGGCACCCTGACCATGGGCTTCATCGGCCTTGCGGAATGCCTGACCTGCCTGATCGGCTCTCATCACGGCCAGACAGAGGAGGCCCAGAACCTGGGCCTTGAAATCATCGGCTACATGAGAAAGCGGCTGGATGAGGAATCGGCGAAAACCAGGATGAACTACACGCTGATCGCCACGCCGGCGGAGGGCCTGTCCGGCAGGTTTGTGCGGATCGACAAGAAAAAATACGGCGTCATCCCCGGGGTGACGGACAAGGAATACTACACCAATTCCTTCCATATACCCGTAGGCTTTCCCATTTCCGCCTTCGATAAGATCCGCCTGGAGGCGCCCTACCATGCGCTGACCAACGCCGGGCATATCACCTATGTGGAGCTGGACGGGGATCCTTCCCAGAATGTGGAGGCCTTTGAGCAGGTGGTACGCTGCATGAAGGAGGCGGGGATCGGCTACGGATCGATCAACCATCCTGTAGACCGGGATCCGGTCTGCGGATACAACGGGATCATCGGAGACACCTGTCCCCAATGCGGCAGAAGTGAAATGGAAGAGGAACATTTTGAACGGATCAGACGGATCACCGGCTATCTTGTCGGCACCATGGACCGGTGGAATGATGCGAAAACCGCAGAAGAGGCCGACAGGGTCAAGCACAGCGGAGGAGAGATGACCCAGCTGTAGGGATAAAGGAGAAAGCGTACCAGGGAAAGGCAGGAAATCATGGAACAATCAGTGAGAATCGCAGGGGTCATCAGGGAATCCATCGTAGACGGGCCGGGAATACGGTTTGTTATCTTCTGTCAGGGCTGTGTCCACAACTGTCCGGGCTGTCACAATCCCCAGACCCATGATTTTGAAGGGGGCTCTGATTGCAGCTTTCAGAAGATCCTGGAAGCGGTGGAGCAGGACCCTCTGGTAAAGGGCGTCACCTTCAGCGGCGGAGAGCCCTTTTGCCAGGCCAAGGCCATGTCCGCTCTGGCCCGGTCTCTTTTAGAAAGAGGCTATGATGTCTGGACCTACAGCGGATATACCTTTGAGGAATTGATGGAAATGGCAAAGGAGGATCCGGATGTAAAGCGCCTGCTGGAAAGCTGCAGCGTACTGATCGACGGACGGTATCTGCAGGAGCAGAAAAGCATGGATCTGCCATATCGGGGCAGTAAAAATCAGCGGATCATCGATCTTGCGGCTTCTATGGAAAAGGGTGAGCCGGTGCTGTGGCGGGAGAGGGAAATAAATTGACAAAACCGTCACGGAAAAGACAGAGAAAAAGAATAATTTAAGAAACGGCGGGGCTTTTACCCGCCGTCCTTTTTTGATATAATAAAATATGATTGTCTTAAAAGCGCTTTTGGAAAAACCGGAAAGAAGGAATGGCTGCCCGAAAGCGGGAAAGACAAAGTATCCACAGACAAACAAAGAATGGGGCAATCGCAGTGAACGGAAAAACGTTTTTAAAAGGCGCCGCGATCCTTGGGATCGCGGGATTGATCGTACAGGTTATGGGCGCCGTATTCAGGATCCCTCTTGCCAATATCATCGGGGATGAGGGCATGGGCTATTATCAGACGGCATATCCCATCTATATTTTCCTGCTGGTGTTTTCCACAAACGGGGCGCCGGCGGCCATATCCAAAATGACGTCTGAACGGGTGGCTATCGGCCGGTATACGGAAGCCCACCGGGTTTTTCAGCTTTCCTTTTTGCTGATGGCATTGATCGGTGTGGTCACCTCCGCCGCAGTGTTTTTTGGAGCCAAAGCCATTGTGGATTATCTGGAAAATCCCGGGGCCTTTTATGCCATGGCCGCCATTGCGCCGGCCCTTTTGTTCGTACCGATTATGTCCGTGTTCAGAGGCTATTTTCAGGGTTACCAGGAAATGAGCCCCACCGCCTCTTCTCAGCTTGTAGAGCAGCTGATCCGGGTGGCGGCAGGGCTTGGGCTTGCCATCGCCCTGGTGCCGGTGAGCATCGAATACGCCGCAGCAGGCGCTTCCGCAGGCGGAAGCATCGGCCCGGTCTTTGGAATGCTGTTTTTGATTTTTATTTATTTCAGGATCCGGGACAGGCTGATTCCAAGGAAAGATGAGGAAAAGGGCTACCGCAGGGAAACTGCGGGGAAAATTCTGGGAAAGCTGGCCTCTATCGCCGTTCCTATTACCATCGGCGTGTCTATCCTGCCGGTGATGAACATTGTGGATGTGCTGATGGTCATCCGCCGCCTTGGGGATATAGGGATGGGCTCTGAAGCCAACGCCCTGTACGGACAGCTTTCAGGCATGGCAGGGCCTATTATCAATATACCTCAGGCCATGGCCCTTTCTATCGCCCTGAGTCTGGTTCCGGCGGTGGCCTCCGCCAAAAGCGCCGGAAAAACGGATTTTATGAAGCAGAATATTCGGCTGGGCTTTCGAACGGCCCTGATTATCGGGGTGCCCTGTGCGCTGGGGCTGATGATCCTTTCCAAGCCGATCATGACCCTTCTTTATCCCTTGCAGATGGAAAGCGCGGTGAGCGCTTCCGGTTGTCTGTTTTTCCTGGCCACAGGGGTCATTTTTATCACCGTGGCCCAGACCATGGCCGGTATCTTGCAGGGACTTGGAAAGCCTTCCTATTCCCTTTACGCCGTGATCATCGGCGTGATGGTGAAGGTGATCTTTACCTATCTGCTGGTAGGCATCCCTTCTTTAAACGTCCAGGGAGCCGCTATCGCCAGCACTCTGGCTTACGCCGCCATCGCCTTTGTGAATTTCCGCCTGGTGGTCAGGCTGACAAATACCAGGTTCAATTACCGCCTTTCCATCGCTAAGCCCCTGGTGTCCGGCTTGGTGATGTCGGCGGTGGTGCTTTTGCTTTATTTTCTTCTGGGAACGGTGCTGCCGGGTTCGGTGGCCACGGTGCTTTCCATCGGCGCGGGAGCCTGTGTTTACGGCATTATGCTTTTGCGGCTCAGAGCGATCCTGCCAGATGAGATCCGCACACTTCCCAAGGGAGAGTCGATCTTCCGGTTTCTGGCGGCCTGCCGGCTGATAGAGAGGACCTCCGGCCAACCGGCGGCTCCGGAAGAACAGTCTTTATCCCACAGAAAAAATCGAAAAGATTGAAAAGCTTCAACATAAAAACATGATCCGGGAAAGGGGATCGAAATACAACAGAAAAGAGGAATCGCCATGAAAGATCAAATCCAGCATATTACCATTTTCGGGCCGGGCATGATGGGCAGCGGCATCGGTATTCAGTGCGCGAAGGCGGGCTGTCAGGTGGTGCTCAGAGCCAGAATGCAGGAAGAAGAGGACTATGCGAAGGAAAGCATAGAAAGAAATCTGCGGGACATGATGGAAAACGATTGTCTGACCCAGGGAGAAAGAGAACGGATCCTGGATAATATCCGGATCGTTTATGACCTGGAGGAGGCTGTCAGCAAGGCCCAGCTGATTTTTGAATGCGTGATCGAAGATATGCAGATCAAGCAGGATCTGTTTGCCCAGCTTGACGCCATTTGTCCCCCGGAGGTGATTTTGGCGACGAATACCTCTGTTATGAGCATTACCCAGATCGCCTCTAAAAGCGTTCACAGGGAAAGGATACTGGGGACTCATTTCTGGAATCCGGCGTTTCTGGTGCCCCTTGTGGAAATCATCCGTACCCAGGATACCTCCGACCAGGTGGTGGAGCGGGTGTATGATTTCCTGAAAGAGGCGGGGAAAAGGCCGGTGAAGGTCAATAAGGATGTGCCGGGCTTTATAGGCAACCGCCTGCAGCACGCTTTGCTGCGGGAAGCGCTTTATATCGTGGAAAACGGGATCGCCGACCCGGCGACGGTAGACGAGGCGGTCCGCTATGGCTTTGGCATGAGGACGCCGGTTTTGGGGCCCATGGAGCATGCGGATATGGTGGGGACGGATCTGAGCCTTGCCATTCAGCAATACCTGCTGCCTTATCTGGCGGACAGCGCAAGCCCCTCCTCTATTCTTACCGATTGCGTGGCCCGGGGCGATCTGGGCTTTAAGACGGGAAAAGGCATACAAAGCTGGTCAAGGGAAGAGGTGGCCGCTTCTAAAAGAAGGCTCAATGATCATCTGCTGCGCCAGCTGAAGGGATGAGAAAGAGGAAAGGGACATGAGGTGGACCAAAAAAGACACGCAGCTGCTTTTACAGATCATGGAAAAAACCTATCCTTCGGCAGAGTGCGCTCTGGAATTTCAGAGCCTGTTTCAGCTTCTGATCGCGGTGACCCTTTCCGCCCAGACCACCGATAAGCAGGTGAATGTGGTGACAAGGGAGCTGTTTGCCCGTTATCCCGACGCCTCTTCCATGGCCCGGGCCACGGAGGAGGAGATCAGCGGCATCATCAAGCGGCTGGGACTTTATAAAACAAAAGCGAAGAACAT
The DNA here is from genome assembly GCA_944386095.1 of uncultured Clostridia bacterium. Lineage (GTDB taxonomy): Bacteria > Bacillota > Clostridia > Peptostreptococcales > Anaerovoracaceae > CALWZU01. The sequence goes on from CALWZU010000057.1 coordinate 19,032, forward strand.
TTTGCAGATCGCCAGGATCCTGGAACAGGAGTATGAAGGCCAGGTGCCGCAGGACAGGGAGTCCCTTGTCAAACTGCCCGGCGTGGGAAGGAAAACGGCCAACGTGGTGCTGTCGGTAGGCTGCGGGATCCCGGCCATTGCGGTGGACACCCATGTGTTCCGGGTGGCCAACCGGATCGGCGTTGTAGATGAGCCGGACGTTCTGAAAACGGAAAAGGCGCTTATGAAGCGGCTGCCGGAGGAAACCTGGATCATGATGCATCATGCGCTGATCTGGCACGGCAGGCTCGTGTGCAAAGCGAGAAATCCCCTGTGCGGCCAGTGCCCGCTGAGAGGGCTTTGCTTTTATGAAAAAGAACATTTTAACAGGGACGAAAAAGAGGGGCCGGAAAAAGAAAAAAACCAGGCCCTGGAGCAGGCTCTGTGAGGAAAAGATGCAAGGAAAAGAGAGAGGAAAAGACTCTCCCCGGGAGAGCGGAAAGGAAGTCAATGAGAGAGTATGAGGTAAACGAAAAAGGACATCTGGTTTTTGGCGGCTGCGATACCGTCCGGCTGGCTGAAAAATACGCCACGCCTGTTTATGTGATGGATGAAGGACTGATCCGCAAGCGGCTGGAGGAGATCCGTACCGTTTTTTTACAGCCCTATCCTAACGCCAGGGCGGTTTATGCCAGCAAGGCGTTTCAGACAAAGGAAATGTGCCGGCTTGTCACCGAAGGGGGCCTGGGGCTTGATGTGGTTTCGGGAGGGGAAATTTACGCCGCTTTAGCGGCCGGCGTGGATCCTTCCTGTATGGTGTTTCACGGCAATAATAAAACGCCGGAGGAAATCCGCATGGCTGCGGAGGCGGGAGTAGGCAGATTCATCGTGGATAATGCCTATGAGCTGGAGCTTCTGGAAAAACAGGCCGGAAGGGGAAAGGCTCCCATCAGGGTGCTGCTGCGTATCACCCCCGGGGTAGACAGCCATACCCACAAGTTTATCTCCACGGGAAACATCGATTCGAAATTCGGTATTTCTCTTGAAAAGGAAGAACGGGACAGGATCATAAAACGGGTCATGGACATGGAAGGGGTAGAGCTGATGGGCTTTCATTTCCATGTAGGCTCCCAGCTTCATGAGAACGATTCCCATTTGGCCGCTTTGGATATCCTTTTGGGGCTGGTGGATGAGGTGAAGGAAAGCCTGGGCTTTGAGGCCAGAGAACTGAACCTGGGCGGAGGCTTTGGCATTTACTATGCAAAGGGGGATCAAACCGCCAGGCTAAAGGATTTTGTAGATCCTATGATGGAAAAAATCAACCGGTTTTACCATGAACGAAGCCTGCCGCTGCCGCTGGTCTTTATTGAGCCGGGAAGATGGATCTGCGGAGAAGCGGGGATTACCCTTTACACGGTAGGCTCGGTCAAGAATATACCGGGCATTAAAACCTATGTGGCGGTGGACGGCGGGATGCCGGACAATCCCCGGCCCATTTTGTATCAGGCAAAATATGAGGCTGTACTGGCAAACAAGGCGGCGGCTCCGAAAAAACAGATCGTGAGCGTGGCGGGAAAGTGCTGCGAAAGCGGGGATATACTCATAGAAGATCTGCCTGTAGGGCCGGTGGAAAGCGGGGATATTCTGGCTGTTTTCAGCACCGGCGCCTATCATCATTCCATGGCCAGCAACTACAACCGGCTTTTGAGGCCCCCGGTGGTGATGGTGGATGAGGGAAAGGATCATCTGTCTGTGAGAAGGGAAACCTATGAGGATCTGATTGCAAGAGAATTATAAAAACCCTGCCCTTTGAAGGACGCCTTGGGGATTTAATGCAGAGGGCAAAAAACCAATGAAGCAGTAAAAGGAGTTTAATCATGGCAAGGTATAAGGAAAAGAAAAAATCAAAGGCTCCCGTTATAATCGCTTTGATTTTGATTCTGGCGGTGGCGGCGGGAGGGGCAGGATATTTTTATCTGTCCCAGATTAACGGCAGCGTGGAGCTTGGCGAAACGGTGAGCGTGTCTATCCCGGAAGGCTCCAGCACCCAGGCCATCGCGGATATTCTGGAGGAAGGCGGGGTCGTGACAAGCGCCTTTGGCTTTACCGCGCTGGTGAAAAAGGAAGACGCAGGCGCCAGCCTGCGGCCGGGGGAATATACCTTCGGGCCGGGAACGGTTACAAACGCGGAGGTGCTGGACAGTCTCCTGAAGGGGAATATCATGGAAAACACGGTCAATATCACCATACCCGAAGGGCTGACGGTGCAGCAGACGGCCCGCCAGGTGGCGGCCTCGGGGCTTTGCACCGAAGAGGAATTTCTTCAGGCGGCGGGGGCTTACCCGGCTGAATATGAGTATATCCCTCAGGGAGATACGTTTCAGAAGCTGGAGGGCTTCCTGTTCCCGGAAACCTATAATGTGGGGGCAGACTGGGGCGCTTCCGATATCATCGGCCTGATGCTCAAGCAGTTTGACAGCGTCTGGACAAAGGAGCGCAGGGACCAGGCGGAAAGCATGGGCATGAGCCCTCTTGAGGTGCTGACAGTGGCTTCGCTTGTGGAAAGAGAAGCCAGGGTGGACGAGGAACGGGCTCTGATCGCAGGGGTCATCTACAACCGCCTTGAGGCGGGGATGCGGCTGCAGATCGACGCTACCGTCCAGTACGCTCTGGGAGAGCAAAAGGACAGGCTCCTTTATTCCGATCTGGAAATCGATTCGCCCTATAATACCTATAAAAATGACGGACTGCCTCCGGGCCCCATCGCCTCACCGGGGCTGGCTTCCATCGATGCGGCCCTTTATCCGGAGCAATCCAGCTACCTGTATTATCAGACGACAATAGAAGGAGACGGCTCTCATTATTTCTGCGAGACACTGGAAGAGCACAATGCCTACAAGGCGCAAAAGGGCTGACAAAAAGCCGCCTCTGGCGGGATACACCGGCTGAAAGATATCTTCTTTGCCTGTATTGACTTTAACGAAACTTTTGCGTATACTGTTTCATATATGCAAAAATAAGGAGCGCTATTTTATGGATGACTATCACAGTCCCAACCCTTTATCATCGTTTGGTTTAGCAGGCAGTTATATCGAATATCATGAAACAAACAGAAAGCATAATCTGGGTCTTGTCTGAGCAAGGCGTCAGAGTATGCTTTTTTGTGCAAAAAAACATTTGAAAGAGAAAGTATCGGAGGGATCGTTTTGGAAACCAGCTTATGGCAGCAAATACTATTGATTGCAATTTTGATCGGCGTCAACGCTTTCTTTGCCGCAACGGAAATCGCTATGATTTCCCTGAATTCCGCCAAGCTTAAAAAGCTGATCGAGGAAGGGGACAAAAAGGCGGCGAAAATTCTTCCCATGGTGGAGGAGCCGTCAGGATTTTTGTCCACCATTCAGATCGGCATTACCCTGGCGGGCTTTCTGGCCAGCGCCTTCGCCGCGGACAATTTTTCCGGTCCCCTGGTTGAGTGGATCACACAGGACATGGGCTTTACAGCCATTCCCGTCCATACCCTTGACACCATTGCGGTTATTGTGATCACCATTATTTTGTCCTATTTCACTTTGGTATTCGGAGAGCTGGTACCCAAACGGGTGGCCATGCAAAAGTCCCTGTTTGTGGCAAAGGCGGCTATCGGCGTGATTTCCGTCATCGCTCTGATCGTCCGGCCGGTGATCTGGTTTCTGGCCTTTTCCACCAATACCGTGCTGCGGCTGTTCAGGCTTAAGACCGACGCCCAGGAGGAGTCTGTCACAGAGGAAGAGGTCCGGTTCATGATCGATCTGGGAGAAGAAAAGGGCACTATCCAGCCTAAAGAAAAAGAACTGATCGAAAATGTTTTTGAGCTTAACGACAGGCAGGCAAAGGACGTGATGACCCACCGGATGCAGGTGGAGGCCATCGATTCGGAAAGTACGCCGGAGGAAATTTTCCGGCTGGTTTCCGAAAGCGGCTGGTCCCGTTTTCCGGTTTATCAGGATAATATCAATAACGTGATCGGTATGCTCATCACCAAGGAGTTTCTCATCAGCTACGATGACGGCAGGGTAAATGTAAAGGATCTGATCCGCCCCGCTTATTTTGTGCCGGAAACGGTACCGGCCGACGTGCTCTTTTACGATATGCAGAAAAAGAAGATCCATCTGGCGGTGGTGGTGGACGAATATGGTGAAACCAGCGGTATCGTCACCATGGAGGACCTTCTCGAGGAGATCGTGGGCAATATTTACGATGAGTCTGATGAGGCGGAAGAGGTAGATATCGCCAAGGTAGGAGAAAATCTCTGGCGGGTAGCCGGAAGCGTGGAGATCGACAGGCTGGAGGATGCGCTGGAGATCGAATTCCCTGAGGATGTGGAATTCCAGACGGTGGGAGGCCTTGTGTTCAGCCAGATCCTGACTATCCCCGAGGACGGCAGCAAGTTTGAGGTAGAAGCCTACGGGCTTAAAATCAAGGTGGAAAAGCTGGAAGAGCGCAGGGTAGAGTGGACCTATATCAGCAAGCTCCTGCCTGAGGAAGAGCAGGAAAAGCAGTCCTCTGAAAAGGAAGAAAATTAGACAGGGCAGGATTAAAAAAACAGAGAGAGGGTATCTTAAAAGGCGGAAACGGCCTTGAAGGATAGCCTCTTTTTTTGACGTTCCGTTTTCTTTGTCGTTCCGCCTGGTTTGAGGGGCAATGGCAGGCTGGATCGCTTAATTATATCATTACAATGATATAAAAGCTTTCTACAATCGGCGAAAACCACTTGAAACTATATCATTAAAATGATATAGTTATAGAGAGAACAGGAGGATGACTATGGGAAAGCAAATCAAGCTCTACCACGGTTCTGATAAAATTGTGGAGAGTCCTGAACTGAGAAAAGGCAGCGCCAAGAATGACTATGGCCAGGGCTTTTACTGCACGATGCATTATGAGTTGGCCTGCGAATGGGCATCGAAGAACCAAGCTGTTAACGGCTATGCAAATGAATATGAATTGGATCTCTCCGGTTTGAGGGTATTGGATCTATCCGACCCGGCCTACAATATCCTGAACTGGATCGCTCTGCTGATTCAAAACCGCACCTTCACTTCCATTGCGCCCATCAGTAAGCAGGCACAAGCGTATCTCATTGAGAATTTTAGTATTGATGTCTCTGACTACGATGTGATCAAAGGTTACCGGGCAGACGATTCCTACTTTTCCTTTGCAAAAGATTTCGTGAACAACACGATTTCTGTTCAGCAGTTGGCCAAAGCCATGAAGCTGGGCGAACTGGGGATTCAGTATATGCTGCGCACAGAAAAGGCGTTTGCCAATCTGACTTATGTGGGAGCGCAGGAAGTAGATTGGACCGTTTATCATGCAAAATATCTGAAGCGGGATTTGAAAGCAAGAAGTGATTATTCAAAGAGCAGAGCTGAGCTGACGATCGGTTCCAATGAATTATATGTTCTGGACATCATTCGTGGAGGTATTAAAAATGGAGATCCGCGCTTATAACAAACAGTATCTTGAAAACGCCATGTCCGCCATGGGGATCATGCTGGACTATGCCGTAAATTATTGCCACTGGGAGATTGACAGTTTTTTTCAGGCGTTTCTTGAAACAAAACTGCTTTCTCAGCAATTTGAAAGCGGACACCCCGATACAGTTGCCGGTAAGTCCGGCGTTGAACTGTATCTTTGCGTAACCGGGGAAATTGCGAGGGATCTTCCGGAGTATGTAGAATTTGATCGCTCACCGGAATATTGGGTGGGTTGGGCGCTGGCCTACTGTCAGTGGCACATGAATCGGACCTTTCGAGTCATCACCACTGTTGTGAAGCCAAGTGAGATGCTCCGGTGGTATCCGATCTACCACGAGATGGACATTCTGCATGTGGTGGATGCTATCGAAGAACGAATCAAAAAGACCCTTACCAATCTGGAGCGTCTGCGCAAGCAAGCTGGGTACTCCCAGGCGCAGCTTGCAAAGCTGAGCACGGTTTCTCTTCGCTCCATTCAAATGTATGAACAGAGAAACAACGATATCTTCAAAGCGCAGTTTAATATTCTCAACGCACTGGCAAAGGTGCTGAACTGTTCCGTTTATGACTTGATGGATGGAGAGAAATGAGAACCTTCAGCCGGCACTCTATCGCCATTTTTGCCCTTTCCGCTGCTCCGTCAGTTCCTCTTTAGAACTCTTTTGCCCTGCTTGTTTCAAGAAATTCTTTCGCCTTTTGGGATTTGTGTGGGATTGGATTATGTGTATTAAGAATGTTCCGCCTGGTTTGAGGGGCAATGGCAGGTTGGATCATCCAGTGGAGGGGTGCAGGAATTACGCCGCATAAACAAAGAATAAGGCCCTGGTTCCGGGATACTTTCTTCCCAAAAACGAAAATGTGTATGAGGCCGCAAAAACTCACTCAGAAAATGTATAAGAAAAGAGAAAACTCGCTCATTTTTTGTGATTTTCATTGATTTAGCCATCGGGTATCGGTATAATAGTGGTGAAGGAGGCGGGTGAAATGCTCTATTTGAAACGAAAGATCGATGCATTCCTGGCCGAATGGAAGGCGAACCCCGA
>CALWZU010000058.1 GCA_944386095.1 uncultured Clostridia bacterium
TGGGTACCACACGTTTCTTTCCCTCCATCCACCTGCCGCATTTACCGCACATGATTCCGTGTAGCTATTGGGCTTCGTCTTGTGTCGCAGACTTACCCTCATGTACGGCCTTCTATACGGTTTCTGTCCGTCAGACCAGAGGTTTGCCCGTGGGTTAGTTGGCTCCCCACATCCGGCTTCCTTCAGATTCCACCTCACGATGGACACCCTTGCCTTCGGCTATATCCTTCCCGCTACCGGGCGGATTCGGGACTTTCACCCGTTAGAAACGTGCGCCGCCAGGCGCACCACAAATTCAAAAGATCGTTGAAAAATCAACGATCTTTTGAATTTATCCCTAAAATGTTCAGCCCTTATCCAAATTTTTAATTCCTCCGTTAAGACTTCAATCGGTATGTTCTGTTTCGATTGCCGCCGTCAGCTACCACCGTTGCCTCTGATATCAGTTCCTTTAGGTAATCCCTTGTGCGGGATGGTTTCAAACCAATATAATCTGCAATTTCTGAAGCTTTTGCCTGAGGATGATCGGTCAGATAGTCCACGATGGTTTCCTTCATCCTTTCGCTTATCGCCGATTTTTTATCGCCGTTTTTTATCGCCGGTTTTTTATCGCCGGTTTTTTTAAAAGAAAGAATCACCTGCGTTCTCTCCGGCTCCAAATACTCCTCAATTTCAGGCATTACCCAGCCTTGTCGGCGCCATACGCGAAAGATATTAGGAATGCCGCTGCCTGCGCGTTCGCCGATATCAATTAAATTAAATATTTTCAACATCATTCCATTACGAGGATCAGAGATCCCTCCGCTTTTAGCCGCATCGATCTCGATACGAAAGCGGCCTGGGTTGGCCATCATGATCATTTCCCTCTTTTTAATGATAACCAGTCCCTGCCTGCCGTAATAATCCGCATTGACCAGGCAATTTGCCAACGCTTCACGCAGCGCCTGATGCACAGGGGTATCATCTACTCTTATGCCGCCCTCCATTTTAAATGGCACCTTAATATCATGGATCAGTCTGTTATAAACGCGAAAATAAAAATCATATACATTTCCACTCCAATCGCCGGAAGAAGAAATGATCCGGTCTGTCCAGCGTGTACTGGAATCATACTGCTCCTGATAATCCAGAAAATACGCATTAAATTCCCTGACAATATCATATTCATTACCGAACATGAGAAGGCCCGCGGACGTAGGATGCTTTTTCCCGTCAGTGCCGATGCCAACAGCACCCAGTTTCAAAAGAAAATCTTCATCCTCTAAAGCCTCCCATACATGACCGGGCCGAGAAAGCCTCATCCTCTGCCGATAACTACGGATACTTTCCTTGTTAAACACAGAAAGATCCATTTCCCCAAGAACGAGCATGTCCTGTGTTTTTACAGAAGCATCACGTACCATAGCCTGATACTCTTCCTTTGTACAGCGATAATCCCCCTCTCCATTGCGGCGATAAGTGCAAAGAGGATTGCCCTCCACATACACCGGCTTGTAAAAGCGTTCTGCACGAGGAACATTGATTACTACGATATGGTTACCCTCGACCACCTGAACAAATACGTCTCTTGACGATAGAATGTTCACGCTGACCTTGTTAGGATTATTAATGGCATCCCAAAATTCCTTAATCAATTTTTCAGGATCCGGCAAATCAATCACATGAAAGGATTTATCAGCCGATTCCTCTACTCCTAAAAGAATGATGCCTCCGTAAGTGTTGGCAAAGGCGGAATACGTTTCCCAAATGCTCTTAGGAAGACCGCCCAGGGCTTTTTTCGCTTCGATGCGGTTGTTTTCCCGATATTGTTCGATCCTGGAAAAATCAATCATCTTTTTTCTCCCTCACCATCTTAACGATACCAAAATAACTGCCGCTTCATATCTCATAAAAATATTTTTCCTACAAAATCATTTTAGCAAACAATTCCCGCATTATCTATTAAAAATCTATCCATCAAATACCAGATTTTGTTTTCGATTCTTCGCCAAAAACACTACCATCTTCTGGCTGTATCATAAAAAGCCCCTGTCTCACATCCTTGTGGCAGGGGCTTTAATCGTTCTTTTGCCGTATACCTGAGCAGCTCATTATCGGTGCAGCATCCTTTCTTTAATGGTTCCATTTGTCAGATTCAGATTTTCTTTCTCTTTCAGGAAAATGTTCTTCATGATTCTCTCTCCTTTCTTTTCTTCCGATCTCTCTTTTTCTCTTTCCTATCTGTGGAGCATTCTTTCTTTGATGGTTCCGTTTGTCAGATTCAGGTTTTCTTTCGCTTTCAGGAAAATGTTCTTCATGGTTCTCTCTCCTTTCTTTTCTTCCGGTCTCTCTTTCTCTCTTTCCTATCTGTGGAGCATTCTTTCTTTAATGGTTCCGTTTGTCAGATTCAGGTTTTCTTTTGCTTTCAGGAAAATGTTCTTCATGATTCTCTCTCCTTTCTTTTGATCTTTCCGATCTCCTTTTGACAGTTACAGTATACTTCCCTTTTTCTTAAAAACCCTTTTCGTATGACTTGAAAGATATGTCTGACATAAGTTCTTAAAATCATTGAAAAATCAACGTTTTTTAAAGTTAGTCTGTGCTTATTTAAAGATTTTATAAAAGTTTTCAATCGAAAATGCGATTTACAGACCCAGACGCAATGACGGAGTGCAAGGGACCCTGCTTCCGGCAGGAGGGAGCAATGGATCATTTCAAAAAACAAAAACTGCCGCTCATTGAACGGCAGATCGCTAATGGAGCGAGCGATGGGAATCGAACCCACGACCAAAGCTTGGGAAGCTTTTATTTTGCCATTAAACTACGCTCGCATACCATGAGCCTTTCCCTCTTACGGAGGAGAAAAAAGGCTCTTTTCTTGATCCAGTTTATTATCTCACAAATTCAAAGCCAGCGCAAGCCCTATCGAACATACAGATGCTTCTATAATCGCAAAAACTGCAGGCGGTGAGTTCTCCCTCGCCCCGTTTAGGCGCCACGGCCACATTTCCTTTGGCAAAGCTGCGGCAAAGAGTCTGGGTCATCTGCTTCACATGGCTTTGAAGCGCCTTGAATTCTTCCGGCGAGAGAGCCGCAAAGCCGGAAGTGCCTCTGACCGATCCATCCTTTTTCCGCTGCATCCGGATCACGGGAGAATAGCCGGAAAAATCCGAATCCAAGCCTTCAATCGCCTGAGGATCATTGACCACGATCCCATCCATTTTGAATTCCTTGGCAGCCGCATCTGCGGCATATTGCTTTATCTCTTCTTCTCCAAGACTCTCCTTTTTTTCTACGTCCACCACCGGCTCCTGGATTTTAAAATAGAAAACCCCCGCCGGCCGGATCCTGTTTGCGGGATATTTGTCTTCGAGAGCCTCCATTACCGCATTCATATACAGCATCAGCTGCATCTGATATCCGGACAGGATCTCCTGCTTTGCCACCCGCTCGTTTCCTGATTTATAGTCGATCACCTTCACATACCGGATATCATCCTCCTGCAAAATATCCACCCGGTCGATCCGGCCTTCTATGAGCACCTTTTGTCCCTCTTCCGTTTCCACACAAACCGGAGGCAAAAGCTGTCCCCGTCCAAAGCCCGTTTCAAAATAAAACCGGTCAAATCTGCCCCGGTTCATATGCTCTGTAACCATCCAGGCTGTTTTCCCGCAGATCCGCTTCATTCGGGAAATCCTGTACCGGCCCGCCCGATCTTCGAACAGGACCCCTTCCCGAAAATCCTTTACCGTTTCCTCCACCGCCCGGTCGATCAGCTCTGCACACTGTTTTCCGGTCATATTCCGCCAAAGGCCATCCTGTGTCGCCCACCGGGTATAAAGCATCAATATCCGGTGAAACATCGTCCCCATTTCCGGAGCCGCTACCTGATAAACCCTTCTTTCATCCGCCCGGATGCCGAATTTTAAGAAAAATCGGAAAGGACAGCGGGAAAAGGTTTCCAGGCTGGTGGGACTCATAGTCAGCAGAGGAGGATACAAAAGAGAAAAAACCTCCGGCTCCAGCATCTTTTTGTCATTGCGAAAGGACGCTCCTTTTCGGAGCACTTCCAAAAGCCCCTGCCACTCCTCATGCTCCAGCATATAATTGACGCGGCTTTGAAACCTGTAGCCGGTTTCCTCTGCACCGCCGGTATAAAGTCCTTTTTCCTCCTTCAGGGCGGGAAAAAGCTTTTTGATCCGATCGATCAAAAGAGAAGGCTTCATTTCCGTATTTTCGCTGTCCTTGGCGGTATAACTCAGATACAGACCTTCTCTGGCCATAGACAGGGTTTTATAAACAGAAAGACTTTCCTCCTGCTGTCTGAGCCCGTCCCGGGTGGAAAGCTCTATACCCAGCCCCGCCAGTCTTTCCTTTTCCTCCGGATGAAAAATCCCGCTTTTTCCTTTTCCCGCCGGCAATATCCCATCGTTGACGCCCAGGACAAAAACTACTTTTAAGCTGCCGGTTTTACTCCTTTGCAGATCTCCCACAAGAACCTGATCCATCGTAGTGGGGATCACGCCCAAAGCAATGGCTCCAAAGCCCGCGGAAAGCATCTCGAAAAACAGCTCCCGCTCCATCTTAAGATCTCCCGTCAGCTCCAGCATCTGACGCAAAAGGACTACGATCCCATTCCATATCTGCGCCGTTTCAGCAGCCGCCCGGTACGCGCCTGCTGCCTTCAGCCGCTCTACCTCCGCTTCTCCTTTATCCGCAAGGCGGGCATCCTGCAGTAAAAATCCATACAGCGCCCGCGCCATCTCCCCTCCGGTTTCCGCTCCCTTCATGGCCTCCTCAAAGGAAGCGACCAGTCCCGAAATCTTTTCTCTTGACCGGTTCAGTTCCCCCAGTCTTTCCCTGGCAAAAGCATCCTTTTCTCCCACCCATCTCTCAAAGGGTTCCTTCCACTGGCGGCCCCGTATATCAAATTTCAGTACGTAATTTTCCAAAAGCTCTCTTTCATCCTGGCTCATATCCACAAGCCCCGTACTCGCCAGCCGGAACACATCCTCATGACGATAGCCCCATTTGGTTATTTCCCCAAGAGCTAAAACAAACTGCACGAAGGGATGATGCATCACGCTGTGTTTTTCGTCCATAAAACAGGAAATCCCCCATTTTTCCAGCACTCGCCGTATCACGGCGCCTCTGGTATGAACATCCGCACAGACAACGCCTATGTCCCGGAAGCGGCAGAGCCCCTTTGTCACCAGCTCAATGATCTTTTCCGCCACGGTTTCCGCTTCCGAAAACGCATCTCCGCAGGCAAGAATATGGAGGTTTTCCGGTTTCTTTAGATAAACGCCATAGGGGTAGGCATACAGATTTTTTTCCAGATGAGCGGTTTCCGGACTGAGCTTCCCTTCAAAGGCAGCGGGAATCTCCATGGAGCAGGTGGGGATCCCCAGATCTTCTCCCGCCTTCAAAAGCCGTTTTACCATCCGGTTTACACCCTCAAATAAATCCTCATCAAAAAACGGCCCCTCTTCTGTTTCTCCCTCGGACAGGCAGGCGGTAAAAACCAGGTGCAGTTCATCCGCCGTTTTCATGATCTGCTCCAAAATGCCGGCCATCTTCCCCGAACAGCTGTCAAAGCCGTCCACCCAAACCACTGCCTTTTTCAAAATCGCCGCCTCCGGGAGTTTTTCCCCTATCAGGGAAAGGGAATCCTCCATATCCATATACC
>CALWZU010000059.1 GCA_944386095.1 uncultured Clostridia bacterium
CAGGTGGCGGATTTTGCGGTTTACGCCGGCTCCGGCGCTACGGCGGAAGAAATCGCCGTATTTGAGGCGGTGGACGGGGATGCCGCCAAGGCCGTCCAGGAAGGTATGCAGGCAAGGCTTTCCAGCCAGATTTCCGACTACGGTGACTACCGCCCCCAGGAAGTGCCCAAGCTGGAATCCGCCGTTGTCAAAACAAGCGGGAATTATGTGGTGCTGTGCGTCAGTGCGGATAACGACGCCGCTGCTGATCTGATCGAAGAAGCCTTCTAGGAGAGGTAAGGAATTTGGTTTTTTCGGGCTTAGTTTTTCTGTTTTTATATTTGCCGATTGTAATCGGCATTTATTATCTCACCCCAAGACCCTTTCGCAACGGGTTTCTGATGGTGGCCAATATCGTGTTTTACGGCTGGGGAGAACCTGTTTTCCTCAGCATTATGCTGTTATCGATTCTTTGCAATTACGTGTTTGGCCTTTTGATTGAGCGCTACAGACAGGACAGCGGGAAAAAGAAGCTGTTTTTGATCCTGTCGGTGGTGGTCAGCCTGGGGCTTCTGGGGCTGTTTAAGTATACCAATTTCATCATGGGTATCCTGGAGCAGATCCCCCTGTTTTCCCAGATGGCCGCCGGTGTGCCGCTGATACCTCTGCCCATCGGCATTTCGTTTTATACCTTTCAGGTTATGTCCTATGCGGTGGATGTATACAGAGGAGATACCAAAGCCCAGAAAAACATCATTACCTTTGCTTCTTATGTGTCTTTGTTCCCCCAGCTGATCGCCGGGCCCATTGTGCGCTACAAGGATGTGGAAGCCCAACTTATAAGCCGCAGGGAAAATCTGGCCCAGTTTGCCTCCGGCATCCGGCTTTTTGTCATCGGCCTTTCCAAAAAGGTCCTGATCGCCAATCAGATGGGCCTTTTATGGGATTCCCTCCGTCCTACGGCGGCGGAAAACGGCCTGATCGGCGTATGGGCGGGGGTGCTTGCCTATACGCTGCAGATATATTTTGATTTCAGCGGCTATTCTGATATGGCAAGAGGCCTGGGACGGATGTTCGGGCTTGAGTTTTTGGAGAATTTCAATTATCCCTATATTTCCAAAAGCATAACGGAATTCTGGAGAAGGTGGCATATTTCCCTCAGCTCCTGGTTTCGGGATTATGTGTATATTCCCCTGGGCGGCAACCGAAAAGGGGTCAGCCGCCAGATTTTTAACCTTCTGATCGTCTGGGCGCTTACAGGCCTTTGGCATGGCGCAAGCTGGAATTTTGTTTTGTGGGGACTTTACTATTTTGCATTTTTGGTAGTGGAAAAATTCCTTTTGAAGGGGATCCTTTCCAGACTTCCTTCCGGTCTTTCTCACGCCTACGCGTTGATTGTCATCATGGTGGGATGGGTCCTGTTTTATTTTGAGGATATGGGAGAGCTGGGCCAGTATCTGGGGCTGATGTTCAGCGGTGAAAGCGGTCTTTTGAGCCTTCACGCCATGAGCCTTCTGACCTCCTACGGCCCTCTGCTTTTTGTTTCGGCTCTTGCCTGTGTGCCCTACTGGGCGGGGCTTTACGAAAAAAACCGGGAAAAGGCCTGGATGAGCATTGCCGAGCCGGTGGTGTGCGCTGTGCTGATGCTTTTGTGCACCGCCTCTCTTGTGAGCCAGGCGTATAATCCATTTTTGTATTTCCGGTTCTGATGGAAAAACAAGACCTTCAGAAAATCCCGGAAAAGCTTTAAGCAGGGGACTGACCCTGACGGGAGCGTGATCAAATGTCGGACAAACAGTTTTTACAGGAAAATCAAAGGGCTCTGGAACAGCTTGTGAAAGGAGACGGGGACAGGGGCCGGGAAAAGAAGCAAAGAAGGCGGGACCTGCTTTTGGTGGTCTTGTTCTGCGTTTTTCTGGCAAGCATGCTTCTGGCGTTTTATCTGCTTCCCAAGGAGGATTTTTCCACAGAGGAAAAACGGGCTCTGGCCAAGGCGCCGGATTTTACCCTCAAAGCTGTTATGGAAGGGGATTTTGAGGAGCAGACGGAGCGGTATGTTTCGGATCATTTTCCCGGCAGGAAGTTTTTTGTGGGCCTTGACGCCTATTACGCCCTTTACAGCGGCAGAAACGGTTCCAATGGGATTTACCGGGCAAAGAACGGGTATCTGATCAATACCCCTGTGGACTGGAACCAGGAAAATTTCACAAGAAACATGACGCATATCAGAGATTTTGTGCGCCAGACAGGCCTGCCGGGGGTCATGATGCTGGTGCCCTCCGCCGGCTATGTGGAGGAATCCCTTTTGCCCTGGAATCATGATGTGTATCCCGACGGGCAGATCCTGGATCAGGCCCAGAGCCTGCTTGAGGGAAGCGGAATTTCCTGGGTGGATCTGGCCAACTTTTTCAGGGAAGGGATTTTTTACAGGGGCCTGGGAGATGAGGAATATCTTTCACAGGCCAGGGAAAAAGCGCCGGCACAGAAAGAGGGGGAAAGAGAGGATGAAGCCAGCCTTTGGGATGGCCTGTATTACAAGACCGACCATCATTGGACCAGCACGGGAGCGTATCTTGCCTATTGCAAGGCGGCGGAGCATCTGAATTTCTCACCCATTGAAAGAATGGCCTTTTCCATTTCCCGCTATGACGGCTTTTACGGCACCTCCTATGCAAAAAGCGCCCTGTGGGGGGAAAAGCCCGACCATGTGGAGGTTTGGAAATATCCCGCCGCCGTTACGGTGGAAATCCATGACGATAATAAACAGGAGGTGATTACCTCCAATTCCATGTTTTTCTGGGAGAGGCTGTCCGAGCCGGATATGTATCAGGTATTTCTGGACGGAAACCACAGCCTTGTGAAAATCACAAATCACAGCCAGAACCAGGATAAAAAGCTCCTTGTGATCAAGGATTCCTTCGGGCATGCTATTACGCCGTTTCTGGCAAATCATTATAAAGAGGTGTATATGGTAGATCTTCGTTATTACAGGCAGACCGCCGTTTCGGAAATCATCGAAAGGGAAGGGATCGATCAGATCCTGGTGGTCTACAGCGTGGATAATATCGTAAACGACACCAATATCCCCTGGCTCAGATAAGGGCAGAAAGGGAATGAAATGGAAAAAAGACGGCATCCTGTCTTCGGAGAAAAGGTCCGGGAAGATGCCGTCTTTTTGTATTTGAGTATTTTGCCGGAGGCTTTGTTTTTGCCGGGGAAAGCCGGAAAAGAAAAGGACTAATAGACCCGGTTGATCAAAAAGCCGTTGTCCTCCAGGATTTCCGTGATCTGATTGATATGCTGCTGGCCGTTGGTTTCCGCTGTGACCTCCAGCTGAACCTTGTTGGAATAGCGGTCGGTTGCCTTGAACTGATTATGCTCCAGCCCGATGACGTTGGCCCCGCAGTCTGCCAGCAGGCTTGCCACCTTCAGCAGCTGTCCGGGTTTGTCCGGCAGATCTACGGTAAAGCACATGATCCGGCCTCTTGTGATCAGACCCTGATTGATGATGGAGGAAATGGTGACCACATCGATATTGCCGCCGGAAACAAGGCAGACGATCTTTTTCCCCGGCTTGGCCCGTTTTTTAAGAGCGGCCAGAGTTACCACCCCCGCCGCTTCCGCGATGAGCTTGTGCTTATCAAGGAGCATCAGGACCGATTCCATAATATCCTTTTCCGAAACCGTGACCATCTCGTCCACATATTCTTTGCAAAGAGCAAAGGTCAGCTCGCCTACCTGGCGGACCGCCACGCCCTCGGCGATGGTTTTGACCTCGGAAAGCCGGGCGATTTGCCCTTCGTCCAGGGAAACCTTCATGGACATGGCGCCAATGGGCTCAACCCCTACCACCTTGACCCTGGGATTGGCAGCTTTGACCCCGGCGGCGATGCCCGAAAGGAGGCCGCCGCCTCCTACGGGGACGAGGATTTCATCCACATCGGAAAGCTCATCCAGAATTTCAAGGCCGATGGTGCCCTGGCCGCAGAGGACCTGATAGTCGTCAAAGGGATGCACGAAGGTATAGCCTTTTTCTTCAGAAAGCCTGACCGCCTTGCCGTAGGCATCATCGTAGACATCTCCGTGAAGGACGACCTCCGCTCCGTAGGCCCTGGTGGCTTCCACCTTGACAAGGGGGGTGATGCTGGGCATGACGATAACCGCTTTGATGCCCTTTTTCTGGGCGGAATAGGCGACGCCCTGAGCGTGGTTACCGGCAGAGGAGCAGATAACCCCGTGAGCCTTTTCCTCTTCTGTCAGAGAGCAGATTTTGTTGTAGGCGCCTCTGATTTTAAAGGAGCCGGTGGTCTGAAGGTTTTCCGGCTTGATGTACACATCGCAGCCATATTCGCTGCTGAAAAAATCGCTGTAGATCAGGGATGTGTTTTTCAGGACCGGGGCCAGACGCTCTCTCGCCTCAAGGATATGGGCCCGGTGATCTTCTTTTAAATACCCGTTAAGTTTTTCTGTTTCCATACTCTCATCCTTCCGTTGCTGAAACGGGGCCTTTGGCCGGCCGTTTTATCAAATAAATTATTATATAGTTTAAGGCTTTCCTCTTCATCCGTCAATACCCCGGCAATGCTCCCGGAATACCGGGAAAGGGCATAAGAGCCGGTTGCGGGTCCCTCATAAATATGTTACCCTTTGTAGGAAGCTTTCCAAAGGCGTAAATCCATCAACAGGATGATTTTTTATAGGATGAGGTGAGAGGCATGCTTACAGAAAACGGCGCGATAACGGCCCTTTCCGGTATACAGCGCATGGATATGCAGACGCTTTACTGGATCGCAGAGCACCTGCGCTGCGCTTTCCTGGACTGGCTGATGCCTTTGGTATCGGCCCTTGGCAATTACGGGATATTATGGATCCTGCTGGCGGTTATGTTGATTTGTACGAAAAGATACAGATTCACCGGCATAGCCCTTGGACTTTCCCTTTTACTGGGGCTTCTGACCGGGAACCTGCTTTTGAAACCGATGGTGGGAAGGCTGCGGCCCTTCGAGGTGGATGAGAGCATCGCCCTGCTTATATCCCCTCCCCAGGACGCGTCCTTTCCTTCGGGGCATACCCTGGCTTCCTTTGAAGCCGCTTCGGTCCTGATGGCAAGGCACAGGCGTACGCTGGGCCCCCCGGTTTTGGTTTTGGCCTTTCTGATCGCTTTTTCCCGGTTGTATTTACAGGTGCATTTTCCCTCAGATGTTTTCTTTGGGATGCTCCTTGGGTTTGTAAACGCTTTGATTGGATTGCTGTTGACAAATCGCCTTGCAGGCGGGCCCGGAAAAGAGAAAAACCGCTGAAAATAGAGGTCTGTTCCTCCTTACAAATAATTTACAAAGCTCATACAAGACTATGGTGTTATCTTCTTTTGTAAAGCCGTAATATGAGTACGTAATTATGAAAGAAAAATATAACAGTAAAAAAGCGTTTTATGGAAAACGCCAGCAAGGAGGACAACACATCATGAAAAAGAAAACCCTTTTAGCATTATTGATCGTAGCGGCAATGACCTTCATGGCAGCCTGCGGCGGCGGAGGAGAAGATGCGGCAACAGAAGGCGAAGGCGGCGAGACAAGCGCTCTTTCCGGTACTGTATCTCTTAATGGCTCCACTTCCGTAGAAAGCGTAATCGGCGCTCTGATGGAAGCTTTCATGGCTGAAAATCCGGATGTAAACATCACCTACGATCCCACCGGCTCCGGCTCCGGCATCACAGCTGTTACAAACGGCACCACCGATATCGGACTTGCCAGCAGAAATCTCAACGATGATGAAACCGGTCTGACCGCAACTGCTTTTGCTCTTGACGGTATCGCCATTATCGTACATCCCGACAATCCGGTAGCCGACCTGAGCCTGGAGCAGATCAAAGGCCTTGCAGACGGCACTATCACCAACTGGAGCGAGGTTGGAGGAGACGACGCTGAGGTAGTCCTGATCGGAAGAGAAGCTGGCTCCGGCACAAGAGACGGTTTTGAAAGCATCGTGGGGGTAGAGGACGTATGCGTTTACCAGCAGGAGCTCACCAGCACCGGTTCCGTTATCGCGGCGGTGGCGGCAAATCCCCAGGCTATCGGTTATGCTTCTTTGGCTTCCGTAAATGACGATGTAAAAGCGGTAACCGTTGACGGCGTGGTTGCTTCTGAAGAAACCGTACTGGACGGCAGCTATACTCTCCAGAGACCCTTCAACTTCGTTATGAAAGAAGGACAGGAACTCAGCGAGCCCGCTCAGGCCTTCGTGGATTTCGCTCTGAGCGCTGAGGCGAAGGACATCATCGCCCAGGCAGGCGCTGTGCAGCCTGAAGCTTAATAGGGGCAAAGCAAAACACAAAACGACAGCAAAGTAAAAACATAATAACGAAAGCTTGCGTAAGCGCAAAGGAGCCCTGGCAAAGGGGCCGGGGGAGGGCGGCTCTTCCCCGGTCGAATCAAACGCCCGGGCTCATCTTTTGTGAGCTTGCCGCAAGAACGGAACGAATAAGGGGTTTTACCATATGAAAGCAAAAAACATCGTTGAACTTGTGATGAACACCATATTCTTCCTGTGCGGGATCATCGCCATCTTGGCTGTGCTGATCATTACGGTTTATATGATCATCAGCGGCATTCCGGCGATCCGGGAAATCGGCTTTACGGAATTCATTTTCGGCCAAGAATGGGCAAGTACCGCGGCAGATCCGAAATTCGGCATCCTGCCGTTTATACTTTCCTCGATTTATGCAACCGCAGGAGCTATTATCATAGGCGTCCCCATAGGAATCCTGACCGCGGTCTATATTTCCAAGATCGCAAAGCCCAAAACAGCGGCGGTGATCTATCCCGCCATTCAGCTTCTTGCCGGTATTCCGTCGGTAGTATACGGCCTGATCGGTATGCTGGTTTTGGTGCCGGCTATTATGAATGTGTTTGATTTATCAAACGGCACCTGCCTTTTGGCGGTTATCATCGTGCTTTCCATTATGATCCTGCCCAATATCGTCAGCGTCAGCGAAACGGCCCTTTCTGCCGTTCCGCCCGAATATGAGGAGGGCAGCATGGCGCTTGGCGCGACGAAGATCGAAACGATTTTCCGGGTCAGTATCCCGGCCGCTAAAAGCGGTATCGCCGCCGGCGTCGTCCTTGGCGTAGGAAGAGCCATCGGGGAAACCATGGCGGTGATGATGGTAGCGGGAAACGTAGCCAATATGCCTGAGCTGTTTAACAGCGTGACCCTTCTGACAACGGCGGTGGCGAAGGAGATGTCCTATGCCAGCGGCCTGCAGAGAGAGGCTCTGTTCAGTATCGCCCTGGTGCTGTTTGTCTTTATCATGATCATCAACCTGATTTTGAATATGTTCTTGAAGAGGGGTGACAGTAAGTAATGGACAATGAAGTACGCTCCCTGAGCAAAAAAAGAAAGACGATGGACGCCCTTCTGCGGGGACTGATCTACTTGTGCGCTGCGGCTACCTTCGTTTTGGTCCTCGCCCTGATCGTTTATATCTTCGTCAAGGGCGTGGGAGAGATCTCCTGGGATTTTCTCACCACAGCGCCCAGTCATCTGAAAGGAACCATCGGTATCCTGCCCAATATCATCAGCACGATTTATATTATCCTGACATCCCTGATCATCGTTTTGCCCTTGGGGGTGGGCGCGGCGATCTATCTGAATGAATACGCCACAAACCGGAAGGTGGTCGCCTTTATCGAGTTCGCTACGGAAACCCTCACCGGTATTCCTTCCATCATTTACGGCCTTGTGGGTATGCTGTTTTTCTGCCAGTATATGGGCCTTCAGGGATGCCTTCTAAGCGGCGCCCTGACCCTGGTGATCATGATTTTGCCCACCATCGTCAGGACCACCCAGGAGTCCTTGAAAACCGTGCCCCAATCCTACAGGGAAGGGGCGGTGGCCCTGGGGGCTACCAAGTGGCACGCCATTCGCACCATCGTTTTGCCAAGCAGCGTAGAAGGGATTCTGACCGGCTGTATCCTTGCCATCGGCAGGATCGTAGGCGAAAGCGCCGCCTTGATTTTTACCGCCGGCGTGGCCTCCATCCTGATTACCAATATCCTGGAGGCTCTTCAATCAAGCGGCGGTACCCTCAGCGTGGCTCTTTACGTATATGTATATGAAAGAGGGGAATTTGAGGTAGGCTATGCCATCGCTGCGATTTTGATGATCCTGGTGCTTGCCATCAACATCGGCATCAAGCTGATAAATGCGAAACTGAAAAAGAGAGCTTAGGAGGAAAATAAATATGGATATTATTACATCCAGGGATCTTGACCTGTTTTACGGCGATTTCCAGGCCCTTCACCATATCAATCTGAATATCCCCGAAAAGGAGATCGTGGCCCTGATCGGCCCCTCCGGCTGCGGGAAAAGCACATTTTTAAAGACATTAAACAGAATGAATGATATGATAGAAGGGATCAAGATCACGGGAGAAATCAAATATGAGGGCCTTGATATCTATGATAAATCGGTGGATGTGACATGGCTGAGGAAAAACGTGGGTATGGTGTTCCAAAAGCCCAACCCCTTTCCTATGAGCATTTATGACAATATCGCCTACGGTCCCCGGCTTCATGGAATCAAAAACAAAGCGGAGCTGAACGATATTGTGGAAAAATCTCTCAGAGGCGCCGCCCTTTGGGATGAGGTCAAAGACAGACTCAAAAAAAGCGCTCTGGGTCTTTCCGGAGGACAGCAGCAGCGTCTTTGTATTGCCAGATCTCTGAGCGTGGAGCCAAAGGTCATCCTCATGGATGAACCCACCTCCGCCCTGGATCCTAACAGCACCATGAAAATCGAAGAGCTGA
>CALWZU010000060.1 GCA_944386095.1 uncultured Clostridia bacterium
TCCCTGTAAAAAAATGTGATAATTCCCTTGCATTTCTCATAAAAGTAGTATATACTAAATTCTGTTATCGGGGCGTGGCTCAGCTTGGTAGAGTACCAGACTGGGGGTCTGATGGTCGCAGGTTCAAATCCTGTCGCTCCGACCAAAATTAGCCTGAAATCGTTGATTTTTCAATGGTTTCAGGCTGATTTTTTTATGCGGGTGCCGGCTTTGCAAAACCTTGCCGGTGAGCCGATGAAAGAAAAAAAGGGGGGAACCATAATGGGATCCTTATTTATAAAAAAGGTTACGATCAACTGGGAAAAGATTTCTCAGGAAAGCGATTTAAGGCAGATCCAGTCTCTTCAGGGCATTAAGGAAATCGCCCTGGAAAGGCCGGTGACCTTTTTCTGCGGAGAAAACGGGACGGGGAAATCCACTTTGCTGGAGGCGATCGGGATAGCCTTTGGCTTTAATCCCGAGGGCGGAACCGTCAACTACAGCTTTTCTACCTTCGATTCCCATTCGGCGCTTTATCAAGCGCTTACCCTGTCCCGGGGCCTTTCAAAAAACAGGTGGGGCTATTTTCTTCGGGCGGAAAGCTTTTATAATGTAGCGACAAAGGAAATGGAATATGGGGACATAGCTCATCCCTCCATGAAGCTTCACCAGCTTTCGCATGGGGAAAGCTTTCTTACGGTGCTGGGGAAAAGGCTTTCGGATCCGGGGCTTTATATTTTGGATGAACCGGAGGGGGCTTTGTCTCCTCAAAGCCAGCTCGGTCTGCTGGTTTTGATGGAGGAGGCGGTAAAAGCCGGCGCTCAGTTTATCATCGCCAGCCATTCTCCCATTCTGCTGGGTTATCCCGGCGCCGATATTTTTTCTTTTAGCCAGGAGCCGTTAAAAAAAATCGGTTATGAGGAAACAGAAAGCTATCAGGTAATGGAAATGTTTATCAACAACAGAGACGGAGTTTTGAAACAATTATTTCATGGTTTTTCAGAATAGAAAGCCGCCTTAAAGTAGAGTATAATAAAAACAGAGTTTGTATTCGTATGAAAATGCCCGGATCAGGGCTTTTAGGAGGTAAGGATTATGGGAATCATCAGGCAGTGGAAATGTCTTGTGTGCGGGGCGATCATAAAAGGGGAAAATCCCCCGGAAAAATGCCCTGTGTGCGGGGCGGGGGCGGATCGCTTCGTTTTGGCCAAGGAGCCGGAGCCGGCGTTTTACAGCGCCTCTTTTGAAAAAATCATCGTAGTGGGAAATGGCGCGGCTGGTTTTACCGCCTGCGATGAGATACGAAAGCGCAATCCTCACTGCAGGGTGGAGCTGATTTCCGCCGAGCCTGTTCTGACCTATTTTCGTCCCATGCTGACCAAGGGTATTTTGCAGCAGCTGGATGCCGATCAGCTGTTTGTAAAGGACAATGAATGGTACAAAAGCCGTTCTATCAGGCTCAGTCTGGGCGTAAGGGCGGTAGATCTGGATCCTGTCAAAAAACAGCTGACCCTTTCGGATGGAACGACCAGAGATTACGACAAGCTGATCCTTGCCACGGGAGCGGAATGTAACCGGCTGCCCATGGAAGGAGTTTGGCTTGAGGGGGTATATGTGATCCGCAGCCTGGAGGATGTGAACCGGATCCGCCAGGCCCTTGGGAGAGTGGAAAGGGCGGCTGTGATCGGCGGCGGGATACTGGGCCTGGAGGCCGCCTGGGAGCTTGCCAGGGCCGGAAAGAAGGTTACCGTATTTGAAAGAAGCGAAAGGATTATGAAAAATCAGCTGGACGAAAAGGGCTCGGCGCTTTTAAGAAAAAAAGCAGAGGAAAAGGGACTGACAATCGTGGAAAACGCCATAACCAAGGGCATTTCCGGAGAAACGCAATGCCAGGGGGTGATGCTGGAAGACGGGAGGCTGTATGAGGCCCAGCTTGTGGTGATTTCAGCAGGAACAAAGCCCAATACGGAGCTTGCGGAAAAAGCGGGGCTGAAGACGGACCGCTTTATTCAGGTCAATGAACGTATGCAGACAAGCCAGCCGGATATATATGCCTGCGGGGACGCCGTATCCTGTAACGGCGTAAGCGTAGGCATCTGGAATCAGGCGGTCAGCATGGGGAAGGTGGCGGGAGCCAACGCGGCGGGAGATAACCTGGCCTATGAGCCCGTCATACCTTCTAATTCCTATGAGGGCATGGGCACAAGCCTGTTTTCTATCGGCGATGTAGGAAGAGGAGAGCCTCAGTCCTATGAAACCCGGGAACGCTTTTTGCCCGGCAAGGGAATTTATCAAAGATTGTTTTTCCAGGGAGGGCTTTTATGCGGCGGACTTCTCATGGGGGATGTTTCCGCCACAGGAAGACTTCTTGAAGCCTATGAAAAGAAAATGAGCCTGGAGGAAATGGAAGGCTTTTTTGAGCAGTAAAGCCTTCTGATGGATTTTGTCCAGCAGGACGGGGCGTACGGCGCACCGGGGACGAGCGGGGCGTTTTTCGCTCCATATTTTCAAAGGGAAATAAAGGTATGAAAACGAGGGTATTCCGAAGGCCCCTGTTATTTTCAGGGAGCCGGGGGAATACCCTCGTCAGGTTTTTGTATCGGATTTAGGCCTTTTGTTTTATTCCAGGTTTTTAATGAAATCCGGGGCCTGATCCACTGCCAGGTGAGAGCCTTTCAGGTAATACCGCAGCAGGGCGTCGGCGTTGGTGTCTTCATAGCTATCCCCGGACTCTGGGGCTTCGACGGCCCAGTTTGGATACAGGTAGATTTCATAATAGCCGCCGTAATCCCCTCTGGAATCAGCCATGCCTGTATCCAGGATGGTCTGAAGCTGAGCTTTGTCGGTGATGGTGCCGATGAGGCGGCCTTCCCAGCCTTCCGTTTCTTCGTATATATCCAAAAGGGCATAGCCGTAGCGATCGGTTCTGACAGGCTGGGACTCATACAGATAAACCTCCCCGTAGGAAATATCCTCGGCCGTTACCACCAGGGTATCGTAAAGGCCCTGCTGGCTGATCCACTGGAGGGTATGGGTGTAATAGGGCAGGATATCATAGTTGGTGTAAACATAGCTCTGGGCTTTTGGATCGTCTCCTTCCTTTTTAGGCTTCGGGATTTCGATGTTCGCGCTCAGAATGGGAGCGATATTGGAATTGGACTGAGCGAAGGTTTTTTCCAGCATATCCTTTTGCAGGGCCTGAATAAAGCCTTCTACCTGATCGGTTTCCAAAATGACCGCATTTTTCCCGAAGGCGGGCTCGTTGAAGTACATGGAAAGGGTGATCCGGGTGTCCTTTCCGATGGCCGGATCCTCCCGGAAGATCTGAATATCGTTTTTCTTTCGATCCTCCGATTCATACAGAATCCGCAGCTCTTCATTTTGCCTGTACAGATCGAAGGGCACCTGGTAGTATCTCTGTATACTTGAGCCGTTTTCAAGCTGATAGGTGATATGCATGCCGTAGGAGGTGACATAATCCTGCCGGTCGTTGAACAGGCCGGGATTAAGCTCCAGCATTTGCTGGTGGAAGCCGCAAAGGGCCTCTATGAGTTTGCCCTCCTCGTCCTGAGAGGTGATGATCCCGTCTGTAGAATCGATATCCAGGTTGGTTATTGTGGCGAATTGAATGTCAGAGGTCTGGGGGACTCTGGATTCATAGCCTGTCAGGTCGAAGATAAAGATGCTGAAAAATACCACGGCCATGACCAGGTAGATGACAAAGCCCTTGATAAAGCCTTTGATGCGAAGGGCTTTTTGTAGGATCATCTCGCTGATCACATAGCCGATCAGGGCTCCGATGAATCCGCCCAGGAAGAACAGCCAGGTGGTTTTTCCGTCTTCAAGGCTGGCGAAGAGGAATGCCATCAGGCTCATGGCAAAGAAGGTTGCCAGATATTTAAAAACGGGCCGGAGAAAGCCGAAGGTGATAGAATCCGTAGCTCTTTCCATTTTCCTGGCCTTGTGCAGGAAGTAGGCGGCGATGTAGATAAGAACAAAGCAGGCCGCATACCAGAGCACAAGAGGAAGGCTCAATCCCCGGGCCAGACCTACCAGAGGACACAGGTAGGAAAGCAGGGTGTAATAGGAATCCGGAATGGCGTAGCCGTACAGGAACAGGTCGCTGTAAAGGGTGATGGTTCCTAAAAGCCCCGGAAGCAGTGCCAGAAAACCAAAGGAGAAAATCACCTGCAGAAGGCTGGAGCCTGTGATGGTGGCGGAAAACATGCAGATGGCGTAAATCAGCAGCGTGATAAGCAAGTAAATCCCGGCCCACTTCCAAATTGCCCCAAGGGTAAAGACGTTGGTGAAGACTTCCGCCCCGGTTTCCGTGTAGGTGGAATGCAGCACCGGATCCGACAAAAGGGCGATCAGGCTCAAAACGAAAGCATTCAGCAGGATCGGGGCGATGCACAGGATCGCGCCGGAAAGGAAGTTGGCGTGAAACAGGCTCTTTCTGGAAAAGGGCATGGCGTTGACGATGGCGGTGGCGCTTTGCTGCTGCATGTAGCGGTATACCAAAAGAGCGCAGACCACAGGGACCAGAACCAGAATGCCTACATAAAACACGAAGTGGCCGGAAAGCAGTTCCATGATAAAGAAATCTTTGGAATACTGCATCATGATGATGGGAAGAGGGCCTGAGAAAAAGTAACCCAAAAACGCCAGCAGACTTCCCAGCCAGAACCGTTTGATGTTTTCTATGACATAGGGCAGGGAAATCAGGCTAGAAGAGTATTTCCTTGAGTTCATCATTGTCACCTCCCATTTCATAAATAAATATTTCTTCCAGGGTCAGGGGCAGAAGATCCATGATGACAGGCTTTGCTTTCAGAAGAGCGGCCTCCACCTGCTGGGTCTCGCCTTTTATAATCAGAAGATCCACGCTGCCTCTTTTTTCGTGAAACAGCACGTTCAGTCCCTTCCAGGGTTCCTGGCCCGCTTCCCGGGGAAAGACCGCCTGAACCTTGCTGATGCCGGATTTCAGCTCGTCCAGATCCCGTTCTATAACCATCCGGCCCTGATTGAGAATGCCGATGCTGTCGCAGATCCCTTCCATTTCCTTCAGGTTGTGGGAGGAAACCAAAACGGTCATTTCTCTTTCGGATACATCCTCTACGATGTATTTCATGACCTTTTTGCGCACGATGGGATCCAGACCGTCGATAGGCTCATCGAGCACCAGCACATCGGGCATACTGGACATGGCTAGGATAAAGGCCGCCTGCTTTTGCATACCCTTGGAAAATCTGGAAAGCTTCTTTTTCTCGCTCAGCCCGAACTGCTGGAGCATATGGCGGTAGCGCTCCTGATTCCAGCGGGGGTAGAGCTTGCTGTAAAACCGGGAAGAGTCCTTCAGGTTATACATGGCAAAGAAAAACAGATCATCTGAAATGTAGCCGATTCTTTCCTTTATGGAAATATTGTCAAAAACAGGCTGGCCATCGATGAGGATGTCTCCTTTATCCGGCCGAAAGACGCCTGTCAGATGCTTGATCAGCGTGGTCTTTCCGGAGCCGTTGACCCCTACCAGACCGTAAATCGAGCCTTTTTTCACATGCAGATCCAGATCCTTCAGAGCCTGAAAATCTTCAAAGGATTTGGATACATTCTGGATGCGGATCATTTCTGGTCTCCCTCCTTTTCTGATAATTGCAGCTCACGGACGATATCCATGATTTCCTTTCTGGGACAGTTCAGATATAAAAGCTCCTTCAGACATCGTCTGACGGTTTCTTTCAGCTCTTCGATTTTCTGCCTGTCGATGGCGCCTTGGGACGGGGCGCTGATAAAGCTTCCCAGCCCGGAGACGGTGTAGATGTAGCCCTGGGATTCCAGCTCCCGGTAGGCCTTTTGAATGGTGTTTGGATTGATGGTCAGCTGTTTTGCCAGATCCCGGACGGAAGGGATTTTTTCCTCGGGCTTTAAAACACCTGCCATGATCAGCTCCTTATACTGTTCGATCACCTGCTCATAAATGGGCTTTCGGCATTTCAGATCGATTTGAAACATGAGCCATTTTTCCTCCTTTCCCGATGATTGACAGAGAAGGGAACGGATTGTTCCATCTGTTCCATCTATGATAAGTGTACTATAACAAATAGAACGCTTTTTGTCAATATGGCGGCTGTGTATATTTTTCGCCAAGATGAGAGAAAGCTGCCTTGCTGTCATGAAATGTTCATATGCAGTTTGTTGAAAAATAGGGTATAATGTCTTGACTGGCGTTTAAAGCGGCGGCAGCGGAAAGGATGGAGAAAAATGCTGTTCCATTTATTGTCAGCTTTTCAAAAGCGGAAAAGGGCGCTTCGAAGGCCGGAGGGCATCGAGGCGGAAAGGATAAGGATGCAGGAGAGCCAAATGGAGACAAGAGATTGGGAGAAAAAGGAAAATGAAACCGCCGGGGCGGAAAAAAATGATGCTCTGTTAAAGGCGGAAAAGGATGGATCTGGGGTATTTGAGGATCCGAAAAGGGAACCGGAGGCTCCGGGAAAGGAAGAAAATCAGCCGGAAAAGGAAAAGAATCAACCGGAGAAGGAAAAGCATCAGCCGGAGGGGGAAGCCTTCCGGAAAGCGGAGCCGGAAGAAAGAGGCCGGAGGGAAAAGGCCGGGCAAAAAACGCCTCAGGCCCGGGGCATAAGGAATTTTGTGATCGTAGCCCTGGTATTTGCCTTTATTGCAGGGGGGATCGCGCTCTTTGTCCCCTTCGGAAGCGATGGGCAGAGGTATGAGCCGGTTTCGGAGGAGCATATCGCTTTGCTTTATGTAACGGGAAGCATCGACGAGACTTCTTCCTCCTCCGATCTTTACCAAAGCGCCTATAACCAAAAATGGCTTTTAAATACCATAGACAGCATAAAAAACAGCGCTACGAACCGGGGCCTTATGCTGTATCTGGACACGCCGGGGGGGAGCGTTTACGCCACGGATCAGGTGTATTTCAAGCTTTTGGAATATAAGGAACAAACGGGCCGGCCCATTTATGTTTCCATGGGGCCTACCGCCGCTTCCGGAGGCTATTATATGGCCATGGCGGCGGATCGGATCTATGCCAACCGCAATACCCTTACCGGCTCTATCGGCGTGACCCTTGGCACCTTTTATGATGTGTCGGGGCTTTTGGAAAATCTGGGGATCACCACAACCACCCTGACCTCGGGGGCCAATAAAGCCATGGGCAGCAGCACACAGCCCATGACCCAGCAGCAGAGGGAAATCTACCAGTCTATAATCGATGAATCCTATCAGCAGTTTCTGGATGTGGTGCAAAAGGGAAGGGGCATTGACCGGGAAAGCCTGCTTTCCATAGCCGACGGCAGGGTGTATACGGCAAACCAGGCTCTGTCCCTGGGCCTGATCGACGGCATCGCCACTACAGAGCAGGCCCTTGCCAGCATGATGAGTGAGCAGGGGCTTGAAAACGCGATGGTGGCGGAATACCGCTACCAGCCCAGCCAGCCCTTCTGGATGAAGCTGCTTTCCACCGCTTCCCGGCTTTCCTCTGAATCGGAGGAGCAGGGAGAGCTTGCCGCCGCTTTGAAGCTGATAGAAGAAAATCCCACCCGGCCTATGTATATCATGCCGTGAAAATGGGTGTCGGCGTATAAGTTCCCCGTGACAGGCCAGGGCAATGGCCCGGAAAAAGAGAGGAAAAGAAAAGATTTTCAGCGTCAAGAAAAAATGCTTGACATTGGGAAGCTTGGTGTGTAAACTAAAATGGCTTGACAGAGGTGATGAAATGATCGATATGCAGATCGGACTGCTGTATGATTTTTACGGGCAGTTCTTAACCAATAAACAAAGAGAGATCATGCACCTGTATTATGAAAACGACTATTCTCTAAGCGAGATTGCAGAAAATCTGCAAATCACTAGACAGGCGGTTCATGATACCATCAAGAAATCCAAACGGATCCTAAGCGATTATGAACAGCGCCTGGGGCTTGCCGCTAAATTTGCCGGGAAAGACCTGGTTCTGACCCGGGTGTCGGATATAGCGGAAGAACTAAAGCAGCTTTTGGCAAAAAAGAAGGCGCCTGAAGCGGAGGATGCGTATATACAGGAAAAGCTGGAGGAAATACAGCGTATGATCCGGACCTTGCAGAAGGCGGAATGAGCTTTTTCTGAAAAAGCCCGGCAAAACCGGCGCGACAAGATGCGACAAGATATAGAGGAGAAACGATATGGCCTTTGAATCACTTTCTGACAAACTGCAAAATGTATTTAAAAAGCTCAGAGGCAAAGGCGTCATAACCGAAGGGGACGTTAACGAGGCCCTGCGAGAGGTCAGACTGGCTCTTCTGGAAGCGGACGTCAGCCTGGAAGTGGTAAAAAAATTTGTTGGCAGGATCAGGGAACAGGCCACGGGCCAGGAGGTCCTGGAAAGCCTGACGCCGGCCCAGCAGATCATCAAGATCGTCAACCAGGAGCTCACGGAGCTTATGGGAGGCAGCGTCAGCAAGCTGACGTATTCGCCCACCGGCTTTACCGTTATTTTGATGGCGGGCCTTCAGGGAAGCGGTAAAACCACCACCTGCGGCAAGCTGGCCCTTTACCTGAAAAAGGAGGGCAAAAAGCCCATGATGGCGGCCTGCGACGTATACCGTCCCGCAGCCATCGACCAGCTGGAAATCGTAGGGGAAAAAATCGATGTTCCCGTTTATTCCGACAGGGAATGCAAGGAGCCTGAAACCATTGCGGCCCAGGCGGTAAGGCAGGCCCAGAAAGACGGCTTTGACGTATTGATCGTGGATACTTCCGGCCGTTTGCATGTAGATGAAGACCTGATGGAAGAAATCGTCAGGATCAGGGACGCGGTCCATCCTACCGAAATTCTGTTGGTGGTAGACGCCATGACCGGCCAGGATGCGGTGAACGCCGCGAGAGCTTTTAACCAACGGCTGGAAATCAACGGCGTGGTCATGACCAAAATGGACGGCGACACCAGAGGCGGCGCGGCCCTTTCCGTAAGAGAGGTAACGGGAAAGCCCATTAAGTTTTTGGGTATGGGCGAAAAATCCGATGCTTTGGAGCTGTTCCATCCGGACCGTATGGCATCCAGGATCCTGGGCATGGGGGATATGCTTTCTCTGATCGAACAGGCGGAACAGGCCTTCGACAAGGAAAAGGCGGAAAAGCTTGAAAAGAAAATGCGCAAAAGCGAGCTGGATCTGGCTGATTTTCTGGATCAGATCAAGCAGATGCGCAAAATGAGCAATCTCAACCAGATGCTGAAAATGATCCCCGGGGTCAAGGCCAGGGACGTAGAGGATCTGGATCTGCAAAATAACAAGGAGGTGGCCCATATGGAAGCCATCATCCTGTCTATGACGCCCCAGGAAAGACAAAAGCCTGAAATCATCAACGGCAGCAGGCGTAAAAGAATCGCCGCGGGATGCGGCTTGACGGTGACGGACGTCAACAGCCTTCTCAAGCGCTTTGAGGATACAAAGAAAATGATGAAGCAGTACGGCCTGGGGCCGAAAAGCAAAGCCCGGCCGGGAATCATCCCCCCGAAAAACAAGAAAAAAAATCCAAAGAAGAAAAAGAAACATTAATTGGTGCGCAATGCTTTGCGGCGCAAAGCGAAAATATAAAGAATCCAAAAGAAATTTACAGATGATGGAGGTAAGACAATGGCAGTTAAAATCAGATTAAGAAGAATGGGCGCAAAGAAAAAACCTTTTTATAGAGTGGTCGTAGCGGATTCCCGTTCCCCCAGAGATGGCAGATTCATCGAAGAGATCGGTTATTTCGATCCTATTTCCGAAGAACTGAAGATCGATCAGGAGGCGGCGGAAAAATGGCTGTCAACAGGCGCTCAGCCTACCGATACGGCAAAGGCCCTTTTGAAAAAGGCCGGCGTTGCTGTGAAAGGCGCCGGAAAGGAAGCCAAGGAGCCCCAGCAGGATGCGGAATAAAGGGGAGTGCGATCTATGATGGTAGAATTGGTGGAGGCCATCGCGAAGGCTCTTGTAGACCATCCTGAACAGGTCAGCGTCCGTGAAGTGGAATCCGGCCAGTCCCTTGTGCTGGAGCTTCGGGTCGCGGCGGAGGACATGGGTAAGGTGATCGGAAAGCAGGGCAGGATCGCGAAGGCCATCAGAGTCGTTGTGAAAGCGGCGGCGACGAAGATGAATAAGCGCGTGTTGGTAGAGATTGTCCAGTAAACGCTTGATAAGGGGCCGGAAAGAATCGGCTCCTTTTTTAAACGGCAGTCCTTTTGTCCGGGGAAGGAGAAGCGATGGTAGAAAGGTTAAAGCTGGGGCAGATCGTCAATGCCGTCGGTTTGAAGGGAGAGACCCGGGTGTATCCTTATACGGATTATAAGGAACGCTTCCAGGAACTGTCCTGGCTGTATGTCCAGGATCAGGTCTATGAAATCCAGCGGGTCAGATACATGGGGCAGATGGTCATTATCAAGTTTCAGGGCGTGGAGGACCGCAATGAGGCGGAAAGGCTGAAGGGCAGCTTTCTTTACGTTGACAGGGAAAACGCCCGGAAGCTGGGGGAGGATGAATATTTTATCGCCGATCTGGTGGGGCTTTTGGTGACAGATCTTCAGGGAAACCCTTTGGGGACTCTGAGCTGGGTCTATCAAAACGGCGCCCAGGATGTGTATGAAGTGACGCCCCCTGATGAAGAGGGAAAAAAACAAAACCCCTTTCTGATTCCGGCGGTGGGTGAATTTATAAAAGAGGTGGATCTGCAAAACCGGCGGATGAAGGTGGCGCTGATAGAAGGGATGCGCTGAAGGAGCGCAAAGCCGTGCTTTTTCGTTTCGGTTTTACAGAAAACAGAGATCGAAAACCGGCCCGGACATGGCGGAAAGAGGTTTTTGGAAAAGGAAGGAAGCATGAGAATCGATGTATTGACCCTGTTTCCCCAGATGTTTGCCCCCATCCTGGAGGAAAGCATCCTGGGCAGGGCGCAGAAGGAAGGCCTGCTGGAGATCAGGGTACACGATATTCGGGATTATACCCTGGACAAACACAGAAAAACCGATGATTACCCTTTTGGAGGCGGGGCGGGAATGGTCCTGTATCCCCAGCCGGTATCCCGGGCCCTTGCGTCTGTGGGAGCAAAGCCGGGCAGGATCATTTACATGTCTCCCAGAGGCAGGCTCCTGACCCAGGAGCGGATAGAAAAAATGGCGGCGGAGCAGGAGGATTTTACCATTTTGTGCGGCCATTATGAAGGGGTGGATCAGAGAGCGCTGGATTACTGGCAGATGGAGGAGATTTCCATTGGAGATTATATTCTGACAGGAGGAGAGCTGCCCGCCATGGTACTCATCGACGGGCTTGCCAGGTTTGTCCCGGGGGTTTTGGGAAATAACCAGGCCCACAGGGAGGAATCTATATGCAGCGGCCTTCTGGAATATCCTCAGTATACAAAACCAAGGCAATGGGAAGGAATGCAGGTGCCCCCGGTGCTGCTTTCCGGTCATCATAAAAACATACATCTTTGGCAGTTTGAACAGTCTCTTGGCCTAACCTATGAACGAAGGCCGGATCTGTTCGGCTCGTTTTTAAGAGAGCGGGCCGGAAGTCTGTCCAGGGAAGAAAAAAAGGTACTGGAGGGGTTTTTGGAGGAAAAAGCCAGGGAAGAAAGATCTATGAAAGCGCCTTGTGAAAAACAAAATGAAGAAAAGGGCAACCCGTGATGGAAACCGTATTTTAAAAAATAAATGGGTGGAGAGTGAGACAAAATAAGATGAATGAGGGGCGTTGGTCAAAAAGACCAATGGGAAGAAGAGAGAAGCGGGCCAGAAGCAGAAGGGAAAAGCGGCGCTATTATGTTGTGTTTGCGATTTCCGTTGTATTTTTGGCTCTTGCGGCAGCGGCCGCTGTGTTCCTTTTGGAAAACAACCGGGAGAATATTCGGCTGGAGGCGCCCAATCAGCCGGTATTACATAATGTAGGCAAGCATTTAAGCGATGTCTGGGCGGCAGAAACGCTGGAGCATATGTCCCTTGAAGAAAAAATCTGTCAGATGTTTCTTGTGAGATGTCCGGAAGAAAATGCGGCGCAGGTGGCGGCGGCCTATCCCTTTGGCGGTTATATCCTCTTTGCCAGGGATTTCGCCAACCGGCAGCCCCAGCAGATGAAGGAAGAAATCGCTTCCTATCAAAGGGCGGCACAAATCGATATGCTGATTTGCGTAGACGAGGAAGGGGGCAGCGTCAATCGGGTCAGCCGCTACAGCCAGTATGGAGCGGCGCCTTTTCAGTCTCCTCAGAGGCTGTATCAGGAGGGGGGATGGGAAAGGATCATTTCCGATACCGTTTCAAAGGCGGACTTTCTGAAAAACCTGGGAATCAACGTAAATATGGCGCCGGTATGCGATGTGACCACGGACCCTTCTGCGTATATGTATGAAAGAGCCTTTGGCCAGGGCGCCAGGATGACGGCTATTTACGCTAAAACGGTGGTGGAAACCATGAAGGAAAAGCGGATCGGCAGTGTTTTGAAGCATTTTCCCGGCTATGGCAATAATACGGATACCCATACTGCGGCTGCGGTGGATGAAAGATCCTATGAGGAATTTCAGGAAAGGGATTTTCTTCCTTTTAAGTCCGCCATCGCCGGGGGAGCGGATGCGGTTTTGGTATCCCATACGGTGGTGACGGCCATGGATGATGCTTATCCGGCTTCCCTTTCACCCCGGGTACATCAGATTTTACGTCAGGAGCTGGGCTTTGAGGGCGTTATTATCACCGATGATCTTGTTATGGCGGCCGCCGCCAGCTTTGCCTCCCCGGAAGAGGTGGCGGTCATGGCTGTGGAGGCGGGAAACGATATGCTTTGCTGCACCGATTATGAGGCGCAGATCCTGGCGGTTTACCAGGCAGTCCAGGAGGGGAGGATTTCCCTGGAAAGAATCGATGAATCCGTCCAGAGGATTCTGAAATGGAAATACGAGCTGGGGGTGATTCCCCCGAAAGAGGATTTCAGGCCGATTTCATCTTTTTTCCAGGATTCCCAGCAATGGCCTGTTTTGACGGCGGATTAGGCAGGGCCCTTTTGGAAGCAAGCAAGACCAAAAAGCGATTCAGTCCCGGCGGGCAAGAAGACAAGAAAGAGGAAGGATATAGTTTCCTTCCTCTTTTCCGTAAGGCCTGGCGTTTTTTTACAGGTTGACAATATTAACCGGTCTTCCTTCCAGAAAGGAGCGGAGATTGTCGAAGGCCACCTGATGCAGGCGGATGCGGGCTTCCTTTGAGCTCCAGGAGATATGAGGGCTGATAAAACAGTTTTTTGCCTGAAAAAGAGGGTTGTCCTTTTGGGGCGGCTCCTGACAAAGGACATCCAGGCCTGCGGCGAAGATTTCCCCCTGGTTGAGGGCCTGGGCGAGAGCATCCTCGTCGATCAGAGGGCCTCTTCCCGTGTTGATGAGGATGGCGGTGGATTTCATTTTTTTCAATGCCGCCTGATCGATCATGTTGCTTGTGGCAGGGGTAAGGGGGCAGTGGAGGCTGATCACATCGCTTTTTTCAAGCAGGCTGTCAAGATCTGTAAAAGAAAGATTTTCTGTTTCCAGGGAAGGCTCCGGATGAGGCGTATGGATCAAAAGCTTCATGCCGAAGGCCAGAGCCGCCTTCGCCACTTTTTTTCCGATGTCTCCATAGCCTATGATCCCCATATATTTTCCTTCAAGCTCGATCTGAGGATAGTCCCAAAAGCAAAAATCCTGACACGCAGCCCATTTTCCTTTGGAGACGGAGGCGGCATGATCGCCTACATGATGGCAGATATGCAAAAGATGGGCGAAAACGTTTTGCAGGACGGTGGCGGAGCTATAGGCGGGGACGTTGGAAACGGGAATGCCTTTTTCCCTGGCGTATTGTATGTCTACTATATTATAGCCCGTGGCCAAAACACCGATCCATTTCAGCTTTGGGGCGCTGTCGATGGCTTCCCGGGAAAGGGGGACCTTGTTTGTATATACATAGTCCGCTTCCCTGATCCTGGGGATGATCTGATCCGCAGGGGTGCGTTCATAGACGGTAACGGTGCCAAACTCTTTTAAGGGCTCCCAGTTCAGATCTCCGGGATTGGCGGCATAGCCGTCCAAAATAACGATATTTGCCATGTTGCGATTTCTCCTTTTCTGTCGATGAATAATCCGAAGGGATGACATATAGCTTCATCCCGGGCGAAGGGGCGGCCCGGCGGAGGCTGCTTTTAAAAGGCTGTTTTTAAATAAAGCTAGACCACCTGCCAGGGGTTGGGTTTTCCCTGCTCCATCAGCCACAGGGCCTTCACGGAGCATTCTACCATATCGCTGACGGAACGGTCGGTGTAAAAAGCCATATGAGGCGTAACGATCACGTTGGGAAAGCCTCGCAGGATGGAAAGCTCCCTGTGATTGAGAAGATCGGATTTTCTGTCATAATAATACATCTGAAATTCGTTTTCCACAACATCCAAAGCGGCGGCGCCGATTTTTCCTTCTTCCAGTCCCTGGATCAGCGCGTTTGTGTCGATCAGGCTGCCTCTTGCGGTGTTGATCAGAACCACCCCCTCTTTCATCCGGCTGATGCTTTCCTTGTTGATCATATGGAAGTTATCCTGGGTCAGGGGCATATGCAGGGTAATGATGCTGCACTTTTCAAAGATTCCCTCAAGATCGGTGTATTGAGCATAGCGGGTGGTCTGAGGATCCTGGATGGGGTCGCAGGCGTAGACCCTGCAGCCAAAGCCGGAGAGGAATTTGGCCACCATTCTGCCGATTTTGCCTGTGCCGACAATCCCCACGGTATGAGAGGAAAGTACGCTGCCCTGGATGCCTTTCAGGGTAAAATCGTTGATTTCCGCTCTCTGCATGATCCTTTTCATTTTTCGGATGGCCATCAGCATCAGCATGATGGTGTAATCCGCTACGCACTCCGGGGTATAGGAAGCGTTGCTGACGTGGATCCCAAGCTGGGAAGCGGCCTTCGTATCAATGTGATCGTAGCCGATGGTGCGGGTGGAGATCAGCTTGATACCCATTTGCCGGAATTGCCGCAAAAGGGGCTCGTCCACCACCGTGGTCAGGACGCTGAGGGCCTGGCTGCCCTCCGCCAGGCGAGCGTTTTCCGGTGTGGGCGGCTGGGTGGTCCAGCCGATCTGGATACCGTACTCTTTTCCAAAGGCTTCAAAATAGGCCGCCTCATCGAAGGGACGGTAGCTGTATACAAACATTTTCATGAGGCTTTCTCCTTTATGTCATGGTTTTCTGCTTCATTATTGTATCACGAGGGAAGTGTATTGGAAACAAAAATCCCCTGCCAGACGGGCCCCGTCGCCGGCAGGGGATTTATATAAGGGGATTTTTTGAAAGGTAAAAGGGGGAAAATAATAAAAGGCAGTTCTCTTCTCGCCAGGGCCAAAATATGGTTGGGAACCACAAGGGTTAAGGGTTACATGATTTATGTTGCGGGAATGTGTCCTTATTATTACTGTATCAGTGTAGTATAAAGGAAAGATTTCGTCAAGTGTTTTTTTCGAAAAAAATCGAAAAAACAAAGAATAATTTTTGAGTTAAAGCTAAATATCGAATAAAAACCAGAAAAAAGCGGAAAATACCATAACAATACAAGAAGCTGCTTTCTGATAAAATGGTTTGCGGGACGAATAAAGGAAAAAACCAGGCTTTTTTACCGGGAAAATGAGGATAATGACTGGATAGCGGGAAAAAACAGGAGGAAAAAAACGCCCGCATACCCTGTATATAAAGGGCCGGCGGGCGATAAAAGGGCGAAAGCCTTAAAGGGGAAGACCGCAGGGAAAGCGGGGGGATTCATCATAGGAAACCTGATCGCTGTTGAACCGGTAAAACCGGTAGCCTCCCGACAGATTCCACACCTCAAAGCCAAACCCGGTGAGAATACGGCAGGCGATATAGCTTCGAAGGCCGCTGTAGCAATAGACGTAGATTTTTTTCCACTGCTCCAAAATGGACAGGTTTTCCCGCAGCGCATCCAAGGGAATATGAAGGGCGCCGGGAATATGGCCCTGGGCAAATTCTTCAGGTGTGCGTACATCCAGCAGCGTAACGGAGGGATCCTGGGCCAGGGAAGAGACCTGATCCCAATGAAATTGCCTGACAAGGCCCTGCTGGAGATTTTCTATCACAAAGCCCGCCATATTGACCGGATCCTTGGCGGAGGAATAGGCAGGGGCGTAGGCAAGATCCAGCTCCGTCAGATCATGGCCTGTCATACGGGCCCGGATCCCGGTAGCAAGTACGTCGATGCGTTTATCCACTCCCTGAAAGCCAATGATCTGGGCGCCGAGAATCTGTCCTGTCCGGGTTGAAAACAGGGTTTTGACGGTCATGTTTTCCGCCCCTGGATAATAGGTGGCATGAGATGCAGAAAAGGTAACGACCTTGTCATAGGGGATGCCTGCTGCCTTCGCAGCCGTTTCGTTCAGACCGGTTGCGGCGACGGTCATATCGAACATCTTTAGGACGCTGGAGCCCTGGGCTCCGGTATAGACGCTGTGTTTCCCGCAGATCTGATCTGCGGCGATCCGTCCCTGTTTATTGGCGGGACCGGCCAGAGAAACAAGGGCGGGCCTTCCGGAAACGAAATGGCGGATCTGAACCGCATCGCCTACGGCATATATATGAGGCTGTGAGGTTCTCATTCCTTCATCTACGATGATGGCTCCTTTTTCTCCAAGAGCCAGGCCAGCCTCCTTTGCCAGGTGGGAATCGGGCTGCACACCGATGGAAAGAATGACCAGATCAGCGGGAAGCTCTCTTCCGTCCTTGAGCTGTACAAAAACCTGATCGGGAGCGGGGAAAAAGCCCCTGACGGGAGCGTTCAGCTGCAGATCGATTCCTTTTTTTCTCATGTAAAGATGAAGCTGGCTTGCCATGTCCCCGTCGAGAGGGGGCATCACCTTGCCGCTTCTTTGTAAAAGGGTGGTCTTGATGCCGGCGTGTACGAGGTTTTCGGCCATTTCCAGACCAATGAAGCCGCCGCCGATGATCACGGCCTTTTGAACGCCTTTAGAAACGGCGACTTCCCTTAGAAAAAGGGCGTCCTCCACCGTGCGGAGGGTGTGGATCCGGGGGTGGTCAATGCCGGGAAGCGCCGGACGAATAGCCTTTGCGCCGGGGGAAAGGATCAGATCATCGTAGGATTCTTCATAAAGGCTTCCATCCTCCAGCTTTCGGATGGTAACCGTTTTTTTTCCGGGATCGATGGAAAGGGCTTCCTGATTGACCCGGGCGTCGATGCGGAACCTTTCCCAGAAGCTTTCCGGGGTTTGCAGGGTCAGAGCCTCCCGATGGGCAATGACGCCGCTGATATAATAGGGAAGGCCGCAGTTGGCATAGGAAATGTATCCGCTGCGTTCGATGATGATGATTTGGGCGGATTCGTCCAGCCGGCGCAGGCGGGCGGCCGCTGTAGCGCCTCCCGCCACTCCGCCAATGATGACCACCTTCATTTCAGCATCGCCTCCACTTTTTCTTTCGGCTGCATACCAACGGAGGAGGAAACCACCTTCCCCTGTTTCACATAGAAAATGGAGGGGATGCTCATGACCCCAAAGGTCCTTGCCAGTTCAGGCTCTTCATCTACGTTGACCTTACCCACCTTGATCTCGGGATGAGAATCGGCCACTTCCTGGATCACCGGAGAGAACATCCGGCAGGGGCCGCACCAGGAAGCCCAGAAGTCCAAAAGGACGGGCTTTTCAGATTTCATGACCTCAGAATCGAAATTATGTTGATTGATCGTTAATACCGCCATATTCATACACTCCTTTTGCTTGAACCTTTATGGTTGTTTTTATAAAACGCTGCTGTAAATACGGTAGGCTAACCGTATCATACAGGCGCCCTGCTGTCTGTGACATTGTTACCAAAGAAGGCTCCTTCAGCGAAGGCTGGCGGAGGCCAGCCTTTCCAGGGCGGGCCGGTCTAACAGGAGTATGCTGCCTCGCCCCAGGCGGATCAGTCCTTCGGAAGCGAAGTATTGTAAAAGCCGGCTGACGACTTCTCTGGCGCTGCCCAGGTGTCTTGCCAGCTTTTCATGAGTGGAAGAAACGGAGTCTGAGCCTGCAAGAGCGCTTTCCTCTAAAAGGAGGGCCGCAAGGCGGGAATCCATTTTTTTGTTGAGGATCTGATCCATCTGCCACATGACATCGGAAAAATGAGTCGCCATCAGCTCGTTTGTATAAAGGGAAACGGGAAGGGATTCTTCCATCAGCTGACGGTACGTATCAGGCGGAATGTGCAGGACAAGGGAAGGCTGCTGAGCCTGTACGATGACGTGAAAGTCGATGCCTTTCAGAAGGCAGGAAGCGGAAAACAGGCACATATCCCAGGGAAACAGCCGGTACAAGGTCAGTTCTCTTCCTTCCTCAGACAGGGTAAAAACGCGAAGCTGGCCTTCTATTACCAGAAGCAGGCCCACGCAGTCCTCTTTTCCGTTATGAACGATTTCATCCTTTGGAATCCGGCGCAGCTGCGCCTGACGCAGGATCAGTTCCTGCTGGCTGCCAGTGAGCCTGGGCCAGAAGGGCAGATAATCTCTGGGGATTTGCGGGTTTTCTATCATAGCTTACCTCCTGCATATTCAGCGCCGGGCCGGTAAATCAGCGGGGCGTTTTCTGGAAAAGCGGACAACGCCCGTGCGATCCAGGGCGATCATTATGGCGGGAATGAACACCAGCTGTAAAACGATGCCCAAAATGGCGTTAAGAAATGCGCCGGCAATAAAAAGCTGCCAGGTAAAAACGTCTCCTGAGATACCCATAATGACAGCCTGGACAAGGCCCCAGACGATTCTGCCGCCGATCATGGCGATGATCAGGGAACGATACAGGGATACAAGGCATTGCCAGCGGGAATGGTTATAAAGAAAGCCGGCGATGGCGCCGTAGGCTGCCAGTTCAAAGGCCATGGCTATGCCGGTGGGAAAAATAGGCGGCATACCGAAAAGGGCATAGCGAAGAAGAGGAAGAATAAAGCCGACAGAAAGTCCATACTGCCAGCCGCAGATAAGGCCGCAAAGAAGCGCCGGCAGGTGCATGGGCAGGAGCATGCTTCCGATTTGGGGGATTTGTCCGGTGAAAAACGGTAAAATGATTCCCACAGCCAGAAACATGGCGGCAAGGATCAGATTCATAAGATTTGGATTTATGTCATATCGGCGTTGCTGACTTTGGTTCATAGGTGGTTCCTCCCGGTTTTACTATTTTGCAGATGAAAAAGGGGTGCCTGGCAGAAAAAGGCCGGCAAAAGCCCCTGGGGCCGCAGCGGTCAGTCAGGAACCTGATCTTCCTGGAAAAAGCCGCTGGTATCAAAATGGATATCCGCCTTTTTTTCAATATGAAAAGCGGAAAAATATTGCTCTTCAAGAGGGATCCAGGTTTTGGCAAAGCTTTCAAAGCCTTTCCCCTGGCGATGCTTCAGCCTTTTTTCCTGAAGGGTCCTTGAACAGGAAAGGAAGATGCGAAGATCATATTGATCCGCCAGGGCAGGGTGATGGGCGTAGCTGCCTTCGATCAGAATGAGATTGCGCTTTGGAGGGGTGAGGGGCGGAGAAAAGGCTCCTTCCCGGCATCGGTAGGCGCGCAGGGTGATTTTTTCTCCCCTTTTTGCAGGAGACAGGATTTCCTTTTGGAAGCGCTTTAAATCCATATTTCCGGCGGGGATAGACCTCCAGTCAGGCCGCCTTTTTTCAAAAGGAAGATAAAAATCATCCATGTGAAAAAC
>CALWZU010000061.1 GCA_944386095.1 uncultured Clostridia bacterium
GATGGCAGGGTGATCGGAACGGGCTATCACGCTAAATGCGGGCAGGCCCATGCGGAGCGAAACGCTCTGGCAAACTGTGTGCAGGACCCCAGGGGCGCCACTCTTTACGTGACCCTTGAGCCCTGCAGCCATTACGGCAGGACGCCTCCCTGCACGGCCGCCATTATAGGAGCGGGGCTGAAGCGGGTGGTGATCGGCTCCATGGATCCCAATCCCCTTGTAAGCGGCCGAGGGCTGACCCAGCTGATGCAGGCGGGCATACAGGTAGAAAAGGGCCTTTGCCGGGAAGAATGCGACAGGCTCAATGAGATCTTTTTTCACTATATCACCACGGGAAGGCCCTTTGTGACAATGAAATACGCCATGACCGCCGACGGAAAAATCGCCTCAGCTTCCGGCCTTTCCCGCTGGATCACCTCGGAAAAGGCAAGAAAGCAGGTGCATCTGATGCGAAAGAAAATGGCGGCGATCATGGTAGGGGTGGAAACGGTCATCCGGGATGATCCCATGCTCAACTGCCGGCTGTCCCGGCC
This sequence comes from uncultured Clostridia bacterium, assembly GCA_944386095.1. GTDB lineage: Bacteria > Bacillota > Clostridia > Peptostreptococcales > Anaerovoracaceae > CALWZU01. Next base: position 534 of record CALWZU010000061.1, read on the forward strand.
CAGTCATCCGGTAAGAGTGATCTGCGACAGCCATCTGCGGATTCCCCTGGAAAGCGCCGTCCTTAAAACCGCAAAGGAGATTCCCACTTATATAGCCTATGTGGAGGGCCCCGAAGAAAAGGAGGCCGCCATTATAGAAAAAGGCGGGGGGCTGATACGCACCCGCCAGACCGGCGGACGGGTGGATCTTCGAGATCTGATGGAAAAGCTGGGACAGCGGGAGATCGACAGCGTTCTTTTGGAGGGGGGCGGCAGCCTGAACTTCAGCGCCCTTGCACAGGGAGTGGTATCGAAGGTGGCGGTGTTCATAGCGCCAAAACTCCTTGGGGGCGAAGAGGCGAAAAGCCCTGTGGAAGGCCGGGGTTTTCCGGATCCCAATCAGGCCTTTGCCCTTGAGGGCCCGTCGATCCGGCATATGGGACGGGATATTCTTTTGGAATATACGGTAAAGGAGAACAAGGGATGTTTACGGGAATCATAGAGGAAATCGGAATCGTCCAGGGGGTGAAACGAGCCGGGATTTCCATGCAGATCACCTTCGGCTGCCGGAAGGTCTTGGAGGATGCCAGGATTGGAGACAGCATCGCAGTCAACGGCGTGTGCCTGACAGTTACGCAAAAAAGCGAAGGAGCCTTTACCGCCGATGTGATGGCGGAAACCTTCAGAAGGAGCGCCCTTGGCGCTCTGGAAAAGGGAAGCCGGGTGAATCTTGAGCGGGCCATGGCGGCCGGCGGCAGGTTTGGCGGGCATATCGTTTCGGGGCATATCGACGGCACCGGAACCATCCAGTCCTTCCGCCGGGAAGAAAACGCCGTTTGGGTCAGCATAAAGGCGCCGGATAGGATCCTGGGTTATATTGTGGAAAAGGGCTCTGTTGCCATAGATGGCATCAGCCTGACGGTGGCGAAGGTAGGAGAGGGGGATTTTCAGGTATCGGTGATACCGCATACCAGCCAGGAAACCACCCTTTTGTCCAAAAGGCCGGGAGACCTTGTCAATCTGGAAAACGACATCATCGGCAAATATGTGGAAAAGCTTTTGGGGATGGGGAAAAAAGAAGTCCCCGGAAACGAAGCGTCAGAAGAAAGGCCCTCCGGCGGCGTTTCTCTGGAGCTTCTTTCAAAATGCGGGTTTTTATAAGAACCGGGAAAAAACAGACAAAAAAATAAAACCGAAAAAAATACAGGATTATATACAGCGGATTTTCAATCAGCAGGAGGTAAGGACATGAGTGATTTTCAGTTCAACACCGTCAGAGAGGCGTTGGAAGCTTTGAGAAACGGGGAGATCATCGTAGTGACGGACGATCCTAACCGGGAAAACGAAGGGGATTTGATCTGCGCGGCCCAGTTTGCCACCACGGAGGCGGTAAATTTTATGGCCATGTACGCAAAGGGTCTAATCTGTATGCCTATGAGCACGGCGATGGTCAGAAAGCTGGGACTGCCCCAGATGGTAGAAAATAACACGGATAACCACGCCACGGCCTTTACGGTATCCATTGACCATGTGGATACGACAACGGGCATTTCCGCCCTGGAACGCTCCATCACCGCCATGAAATGCGTGGAGGATCAGGCCAGGCCGGAGGATTTCAGAAGACCGGGGCATATGTTTCCCCTGGAAGCCAAGGGGGGGGGCGTTTTGGAAAGAGAGGGACATACAGAGGCCACAGTGGATCTGATGCGGCTTGCCGGGCTTAAGGAAGTGGGCCTTTGCTGTGAAATCATGCGGGATGACGGCACTATGATGCGCACTCCGGAGCTGATGGCATTTGCGCAAAGGCACGGCCTTAAATTTATTACCATCAAGGATCTGAAGGATTACAGAAAGAGGGTGGATCCCTTTATGAAAAGGGTCGCCTGCGCCAAAATGCCCACGAAATACGGGGACTTTACCATTTACGGGTATGAAAATCAGATCAACGGAGAGCACCATGTGGCTCTCATCATGGGAGATGTTGCGGATGGGAAGCCGGTTTTATGCCGGGTCCATTCAGAGTGCCTGACCGGAGATGTGTTTGGCTCTCTTCGCTGCGACTGCGGGCAGCAGTTTGACGCGGCCATGAAGCAGATCGCCAAGGAGGGCCGGGGGGCGATGGTTTACCTGCGGCAGGAGGGCCGGGGCATCGGCCTGAT
>CALWZU010000062.1 GCA_944386095.1 uncultured Clostridia bacterium
AGGAGGCCCAGGCCCTGGAGCCGGCTTATAAAAAGAGCAAACCCTCTTTTAAAAGCGGGAAAACCTATTTGCTGGTGGATGGCTACAATATCATTTTTGCCTGGGAGGATCTGAAGGAGCTGGCAAAGACCACCATCGACGGGGCCAGAATAAAGCTTTTAGAGAGGCTTTCCAACTATCAGGCATATAAAAAGGATACGGTGATCGTGGTCTTCGACGCTTATAAAGTCCATGGGGGCGCCGGCGCTGTAGAACGTTTTGACGGGTTGTATGTGATATATACAAAAGAGGCGGAAACGGCGGATCAGTATATTGAAAAGGCCGTCAGCCGCTATAGCAAAGAGCACGAGGTGGTGGTTGCCACCTCCGACAGGCTGGTACAGATGATCATATGGGGAGAGGGCGCTTTGCGGCTGTCCGCAAGAGGCTTTCTTGAAGAGGTGGAAAAAACGGAAGAAGAGATCCGCCGCCATGTTTCGCAAAACAGCTCCGGCCTTGAAAACAGGCCCTTTCATAAGGCCCTTTCACAAAAAGGAGAAAAGAGCGTGAGCTTAGAGGAGAAAGAGAGGAAAGAAAAAGATGAAGCTGATCCATCTGTCTGATCTGCATCTTGGCAAACGGATCTTCGGCGTTTCTCTGATGGAGGATCAGGCCTTCATTCTCCAAAGGATCCTGGAGGCCGTCAGAACGGAAAGGCCGGAGGCGGTGATCATCGCGGGGGATGTGTATGACAAACCGGTGCCGCCCGCTGAAGCGGTACAGCTGTTTGACCGCTTTATCGCTTGTTTGTCTGAGATGGGAATCAAGATCCTTCTTATCAGTGGCAATCATGATTCCCCTGAACGCCTGGCCTTCGGCCGGCAGCTTTTGCAGAACACGGGGATGTATGTGTCTCCTGTTTTTCAGGGAAGCCTAAAAAGGGTTTGCCTGGAGGATGAATATGGCCCCGTGTGGTTTTATCTGATGCCATTTTTGAAGCCCTCCATCGTACGCAGGGCCTATGAAGAGGAAGAGATCCTGACCTACCAGGATGGGGTGCGGGCGGCGCTTTCCCATACGGATGTGGATCCCTGCCTTCGCAATGTACTGGTGGCCCACCAGTTTGTAACGGGAGCTGTCTGCTGTGAATCGGAAGAACTTTCCGTAGGAGGGGTGGATCAAATCGACGGCGGCCTTTTTGATGCCTTTGATTATGTGGCTCTGGGCCATTTGCACAGCCCTCAGAGGGTAGGCAGAGATACCATGCGCTATTGCGGCACGGCCTTGAAGTATTCTTTTTCGGAGGCTTCTCAGACAAAATCCCTGACGGTGGTGGAGCTGGAGGAAAAAGGAAGGATAAAGCTGCGCTTTTTGCCTCTTTCACCTCTTCGGGACATGCGGTGCCTGAAGGGCTCTTATGAAGCGCTTATGAAGGCAGGCCTTCAGGGGGGAAAAGAAAAAGAGGATTATCTGTCTGTGGTTTTGACAGACGAGGAGGACATAATCGACGGGATGCAAAAGCTCAGAACCGTTTATCCGAATCTTTTGCGCCTTTCCTATGAAAATGAGAGGACGCGGTTTGATCAGGATATAACCGGTTTTCCGGAAAGGGAAAATAAAACGGAGCTGGCCCTTTTCGAGGAATTTTATCAGCTGCAAAACAATCAAAGCATGACGCCGGAACAAAGAGAATATATCAGAGGTCTTTTGGAGGATATGAAGGGATAGGCTATGAAACCGAAAAAACTGATTTTGTGCGGCTTTGGCCCTTATGCAGAAAAAACAGTGGTGGATTTTTCTCTCCTGGGCGGAAAAGGGGTGTTTTTGATCGCAGGGGATACCGGCGCGGGAAAAACGACGCTCTTTGACGCCATCACCTTTGCCCTTTATGGAGAGGCCAGCGGACAGGTCAGGGAACCGGGGATGTTCAGGAGCAAGTATGCCGCCGGGGGCGTTCCTTCATTTGTCGAGCTGACGTTTTTACTGGGAAATAAAGAATACAGGATCAGGCGAAGTCCGGAATATATGCGTCCCAAGGAAAGAGGCGGAGGCATGACCCTTCAGAGAGGGGAAGCGGAGCTGATTTTTCCGGACGACAGATTACCCATTACCAGGGCCAAAGAGGTAACAAAGGCGGTTACAGAGCTTTTGGGGCTGGATTACCGGCAGTTTACCCAGATCGCCATGCTGGCCCAGGGGGATTTTCAAAGGCTTTTGCTGGCGGGAACAGGGACGAGGGCCGAAATTTTCCGTCAGCTGTTCCATACGGAAATATTCCGGACGCTGCAGCTTTCCGTCAGGGAAGCGCTCAAGGAAAAGAAAAGTCGCTATGAGGGCCTTACCATGAGCCTGAGCCAGTATTTGAAGGATGTAAAGTGCCCCGAGGATTTTCCCGCAAAAGATGAATGGGAAGGGTTAAAGGAAAAGGATTTTTTAGGCGGAGGGGAACAGGCGCTTTCCTTGCTGGAACAGATAAACTGTTTTGTCCGGAAAGCGCTTGATGAAAGAGATTCTTCCCTAAAGCAGGTCAATGAACAAATCCAAAGGCTGGATCAGCTTTTGGAAAGAGCCAAACAGGCTCGAAAGCTCAAGCTGCAAAAGCAGGAGGGACAGGCTCGTCTGGAGATCCTGTTTCCCCAATGGGAAAGAGCGGCTGAAAGATGGGAAAAGGCTCGTCAAGCCCAGGAGGAGGAAAGTCTGATTTTGCAGCGCCTTCATGACAGCCGGCAGAGGCTTTCCCGTTTTGAGGAGCTTTTGAAAAAAAAGGCGGAGGGGGAGATGCTTTCCGGACAGACCAGGCAGCTGCGGGAGCAGATGGAAAACGATCAGCAGCAGATAAACCTTCTTTTAGAAAAAACGGAAGAAAAAAAGCGGCAGGCATCTTTTTTGGAAAAGGCACGGCAGGATGAGCAAGGTCTGCTTTATCAGTGGGAAGGGATCCGGCAAAGGCTTTCAGAGCTTGCGGGCTTAAGAGAAGAGGCCCTCAGGCTCCGGGAGGGCATACAATCGGCAGAAAGAGATACTGGAGAGCTGAGGGAAAGGAAAACAGAGCTTCAGGAGAGGGAAAAAGAGCTCCTGGAGGAAATCCGGAAGGCGCAGGAGGCGGCGGAATGCTGCAGGGACAAAGAAAAGGAAGAAAAGGGGACGCAGGAGGAAAGAGAAAGGCTGGAGCGCTTTAAAGAGCTTCTTGACAGCTGGAGGGAAAGCCTTCGTGAAAAAAAGAGCATCCAGCAGGCCTATCTTTCCGCCTCTGAAAAGGTCGAGAAGCTGCGGCGGATATATCAGCTGAAGGAGCAGCTTTTTCTGGACGCCCAGGCAGGCCTTCTGGCCGGAACGCTCAGGCAGGGAAAGCCCTGCCCCGTGTGCGGCTCCCTGTCTCATCCCGCTCCGGCCCGGGTTTCTCCCCGGCTTCCCCGGCGGGAAGAGGTGGAAAAGGCCAGAGAAGCCCTTGATGAGGCGCAAAAGGAACGAGAAGGATACAGCCGCAGGGCGGGAGAGGAGGAAAAGCTTTTTTTGCAGCAGGCAAAATGGGCTGGGGAAGAGGCGGAGCGTCTGTTTCCCGAACTCCATATATCCCGGAGGACGCAGGAAGGCTCTGATTCTGATACAGAGGCCTTATGCCTGATAGAAACCTGGGAAAAGCAGTTTTTTGCTAAACAGCAGGCCCTTGTGGAAAGAGAAAAGAAGCTGAAGGCAGAGATCCAGCAGGAAAAAGCTTTAGCCGGGAGAGCAGATCTGCTTTCCGATTTATATAAAAAGCACCAGGAAACGTTTTTACAAAACGAGAGGCAGATAAAGGAAAAGGATCTGGTTTTGGCTGGCTTTCAGGGGGAGCTGGCGGAAAAAAAGAGGCGGTTTTCCCGTATGCTTTCTGAAAAGCCAGAGCCGGAAGAAAAGCCGTCCTTTACGAAAAACGGCGAAAAGTCCCATGAGGAAGTGTTTTTTCAGGCTCTTTCAAGAGAAACCGAAAAGAAAAAAGAAGAAAGGGACCAGACGAAAAAGGCTCTTGAACAGGCGCAAGAGCGATGCCGTATCCTAAAAGGGATGCAGGAGGAGGCTATGGCTCTTGAAAATACGCTTTTGGAGCGCCGGGAGGAAATGCAGAAAAACCGTCTTTTGCTGGAAAGGCTTGCAGAACAGGAAAGGCTTGCCAAGGACCAGATGGAGAAGCTGAGCCGGGAGCTGGAGCAAAAGGACAGACAGGCTCTTTCTGAAGAGATCCGCAAGGATCAGGAGACCCTTGACTCTCTCAGAGACGAGCGGGAAAACGCCTGGAAGCATATGGAGGCCTGTCAGAAGGAAAAGGATGCCCTGGAGGGAGAACTGTCTTTTTTGGACAGGCAGCTTTCGGAGCTGGGAAGTCTTTCTGAGGATATCCTGACAGAAGAAAAGGAAAAACAGCTTGAAGAAAAGCAAAGGCTGGAGGAGCGGCGTTCTCATCAGTTTGCTCTTTTAAAACAAAACCGGGAAATTTTTGATCTGGCGGGAAAAGGGCAGAAGGCCCTTATACAGGCGGAAGAGGAATATGGATGGATGAAAGCCCTTTCCGATACGGCAAACGGCAGCCTTGCCGGAAAACCGAAAATCGAGCTGGAAACCTATGTGCAGATGGCTTTTTTCGACAGGATCTTGCGCAGGGCGAATCTGCGGCTTCTTGCCATGAGCGGAGGAGAGTATGAGCTGTGCCGTCAGGAGGAAGGGGATAATAAAAAAGAAAAAGCGGGACTGGAGCTGGAGGTGCTGGATCACTACAATGGGACCCGGCGCAGCGTCAAAACCCTTTCGGGAGGAGAGTGCTTTCAGGCATCCCTTTCTCTTGCCCTGGGATTGGCCGACGAAATCCAATCCAGCGCGGGAGGCGTACGGCTTGAGGCCATGTTTGTGGATGAGGGATTCGGATCCCTGGATGAAAATTCCCTGGATCAGGCGGTCAGAGCCCTGGAGAGACTCACGGAAGGAGATCGCCTTGTGGGGATCATTTCCCATGTGCCGCAGCTCAGAGACAGGATCCAGAACCGGATCCTTATAGAAAAGAATGCCACAGGGCAGGCTGCCGGAAGCCGGATCCAGGTGATCTGCGGTGATTGAGCCCTTCTTTTTCTCCTTGACGGTCCTGACAGGAACTGCCCAAAATTGAAATACTGTCCGAAATCACCGGATTTTTCCGGCGATTTTGTGTTTTGTATGACATTTTGAAGGGATTGTAAATGGAAGAAGACCGGCGGAGTATGGTACAATACCGCCGGAATAGGAAAAGAAAGGAAGCGGGAGCATGCTGAAAAGAATCGGCGCTATATACGCCAGAGATATGAAACGAATCTGCGGCAACGTGATTGCCCTTGTGGTGGCATTGGGGCTGTGCGTTCTGCCGGCTCTTTACGCCTGGTTTAATATTATGGCCAACTGGGATCCCTATGGTAAAACCCAGGATATTCAGGTGGCCGTCGCTAACCTGGATCAGGGCTTTGAGGAAGGGATTTTAAAGCTGAACCTGGGAGATGAGATCATGGTCAGCCTTATGAAAAACCCTCAGATCGGCTGGCGGTTTACAGGCGAGGAGGAGGCCCTTGAGCTGGTCAGGAGCGGAGAATGCTACGGCGCAGTAGTGATCGGGGAAGATTTCAGCGAAAAAATGGCAAGCCTTCTCACCGGCTCTCCAGAAAAACCCAAGATCCGATATTATGTCAATGAAAAGAAAAACGCCATCGCCCCGAAGATCACCGATAAGGGAGTGGGGGCCATTCAGCAGAAAATCAACGAAGAGTTTTCCGGAGCGGTAGCCCAGGGCGCGGCGAAAATGCTCCAGCTGACAGGTCACGCCTTAGAGGAGAACGCCCGGGAGATATCCCAAAACGCCCAGCATTCAAAAGAAGAAACCGATAAGCTTATCCAGGAATATGAAAAGGCCCTGAGGATGACTGCGCAAATGATGGAATCCTCGTCCTTGATGGCAGACAGCGCTCTGTCCCTTTTGCCTGAGGGGCAGCAGAGCGCCCGGGAAGTGAAGGAGGCTTTTTCCCAGGCCGGAGAATATCTGGATCAGATGCAGGATACCTTTAAAGATCTTCTGGAAAAAAACGGCGATGAGCTGAAGCAGGCGGCAGGGATCTGCCGGGCTTTGGAGGAAAGCGCAGGCTCCTTTGAGAAAACGGCGGAAACAGGTGTTTTTGAGGATCCGGCTCTTTTGCAGGATGCCCAAAGGGCGGCGGAATCTCTGAAGGATTTTTGTGAGAGCGCCGGAAAAAGGCTTCAAAGGGTCAATCAGGCGCTGCCTGTTCCTTTAAAGGGCCTGGAGCAAGGACAAAAGCAGCTTACGGAAATGGCTCAAAGGGCAGAGGATATTTCCCAAAAGGCGGAAAGCCTGTCAGAGGATCTTTCCCGGGGAGAAAAGAATTTGTCAGAGGGCGTCAAGGCTCTTGGAAGGGCGTGTTATGATGCGGCAAGGCTGTCGGAGGAGCTTGAAAAAAACTGGGAGGAGGAGCTGGCGCCCTCCCTTGAGGGAGCCATCAGCGAGGCCGGGGCTTTAAGAGGCGCTCTTGGGCAGGCTTTAGATAAGGAAGGACTCGATGATGAGACCCTTAAGGATTTTCTTGAAGGCTTTTCCGGCGCCGCAGGAAACGGGGCCGATCTTCTGACCGAAAGCCAGGAGGCTCTCCATCAGAGCCGGGAAGCCTTTCAGGACCTTCGGGAAGAGCTGGAGGGAGAAATAAAGGAAAAGGGGCTGTCCCTTTTAGAGCAGATCGATGGATATGATCCGCAGATGGTGGGCAATTTTATGTCCTCTCCGGTGGAAATCGAAGCCTCCAGCTTCTATCCCATAGAAAATTACGGCTCCGCCATGGCGCCCTTTTATACGAGTCTTGCCATATGGGTAGGGGGGATCGTTCTTGCGGCCTTGCTTAAGACGAGGGTGGATGAGGATGAAAAGCTTTCCGCCCTTTCACCTGCGCAGTGTTATTTCGGAAGATACGGGCTTTTTCTGAGCCTGAGCCTGATTCAGGCCAGCGTGGTCTGCGCAGGCGATCTGCTGCTTTTGGGAATACAGTGCCAGGAGCCCTTCTGGTTCATGGCTACAGGCTGGATTTCGGCCCTGGTGTATTCTCTGATGATCTATACGCTGACAGTATCCTTTTCCGATATCGGAAAAGCCATCGCTGTCATTTTACTGGTGATTCAAATCGCAGCCTCCGGAGGGACCTTCCCCTCGGAAATGATCCCTTCGGTTTTTCAGAGCCTGAATCCCTTTCTGCCCTTTACCTATGGCATCAACGCCATGAGGGAAGCGGTGGCGGGCCCCTATGAGGCCCATCTGGCCCAGAACCTGCTTTGCCTTTTACTTTTCCTGATCCCCTCCCTTTTGATCGGGCTGGTTTTGAGAAAACCGTTTATCCGTTTGAATCGTTTCTTTGAAAAGCGTCTGGAGGATACGCATCTGATGTAGCCTTGTCAAAGCAGGGCAGAACCAGAATCTTCCGGGCGTCCTCCCTTCGAAGGGCAATCACGCTGCCCCGTATCAAATAAGCCGCAGGATCTCCTCCCGGCCCTGAAAAAAGAGCCTTGATCCTGCTGCCTTTGACAAAACCAAGATCCTGAAGCCTGTATCTGAGGAGGCCTTCTGCGGTAAGACTTTCGATACAGGCAGATTCCCCCGGGGGCAAAAGATCGAGTCCCTGGATTTTATGGCGCATATTTTAACACTCCTTGAAAGGTGATGTTTTTGATTCTTATGCGCCGCTGTTTTTAAATATGAAAAAAGAGAGAGCTTTTGGTGTGAGGGTCAAAAGACCTTTGATATGACGACCATTTGCATGAAACGTCACGAATTTTACAAAAATTTACAATTTAACATTGACATAAGCTAGATTTACATATATTGTAAATATAGATAAATTTTACATATAAGGGGGCAGAATGGATTATCAGAGCTTTAAAAAGACAGTGGAAGAGAGGATTATCTCTTTTATGCCGGAGGATTACGGGACATATCAGGTCAAGGTGACAGGAGCGGGGGAAGGAGAAGAGGGCAGGGAGCGGCTGTATGTTTTCCATCCCCAACAACATGGAAGGGGCAAATTGGAAAACCTTCTTTTAGGGATCGATTTGCCAAGGCTTTACGAGGCTTATCAGATGGAAGGGAATCTGGGAAAGATCCTTGCAAAAGCCGCGGCCGGCCTGGATTTTGGCCACAGGCAAAATCTTTCTTATACCCGGGACAGCGCAAGATGGGGGGATCTCAGGGAACAGGTGGTTTTATGGCCGGTAAACCGCAAACGAAACCAGCGGCTTTTAGAAAGGGCGCCATATCAGGAATTACTGGATCTGGCGGGCCTTTACCGGATCGTGCAGATTTCCTCTCAGGGAAGGCTGTATGCAATGACCCTTACCTATGATATGCAAAAAGAGCTTCAGCTGGAGGAGGACGAGCTGAAGCAGCTGGCCCTTGAAAATACGAAAAGGCTGTTTCAACCCAGGATCATGAGCCTGAAACAGGCCGGAGCTTACGCCTTTGGAAGAGATTGCTTTTCCCATCGGACCTGCAGCAGACAGCGGATTTTTGTTTTGGCCACACAGCAGGAAACCAACGGCGCCAGCCTTTTGTTTTATGAAAATATTCTGGGAGAACTGTCGGAAAGGATGAGAAGCGGCTATTACATCATCCCGGCGTCCCCCCGTCAGCTCTTTGCGGTTTCCGATCAGGACTGCTCCGAAGAAAAGGCCTTTCGCCTTCTTGCCCTTTTGAACCGGGAATTCCAAGAGGAGGAGGGTTTTTTATCCGAGCATATTTACCATTACCGGGAAAAGGAGCGGGATTTGATTTTAAAGGAAAAAAATTGTTTTTTGAATTAGAAGGAAAAATGTGTTAAAATAAGTGAAAATCATGCGGCTTTTGAAATATCGGAATTTCGAAAAATGTACAAATCCGGCCGCGGGACGAGGGAGGAAAGGGAACATGAAAATATTAATCATAGCCCCGGGAGGAAAAATGGGAAAGCTGGTCACCCAGGAGGCCCTTAAGCGCAGAAGGGATTTTCTGATCGTGGGAGGGCTTGTACCGGAGGGCAGGCCTTATGTGCGTCAGGACATGGGAAAGGCGACGGGAACAGGCTTTGTAGGCGCCGGGCTTTATGATAATATCGAATTTATTATTCCCATCGCCGATGCGGTGATCGATTTTTCCACCGTGGAAAGCTCCATGTCGGTGGTAAGAGCCTGCGTGGAATACAGAAAGGCCCTGGTGCTGGGCACCACAGGATTTGATGAAAAACAGATGAAATGGATCGAATTTGCGGCGACGAAAACGCCGATCCTTTTGGCGGCCAATACGTCCAAAACCGTCAATTTGATGTATGAGCTGTCGGAAAGAGCGGCTCAGGTCATCGGAGGGGAATCCGACATTGAAATCATCGAGATGCATGACAAGGACAAGCTGGACGCCCCAAGCGGAACAGCCAAGGAGCTGGGGGGAGCCATTGCCGGCCAGCTGGGCAAGGAGCTTTCGGAAATTTCCGATTACGGCAGAACCGGAAAGCGCCAGGAAGGACATATCGGCTTTCATTCCGTCCGGGCAGGGGATATTTCCAGCACTCATACGGTTATTTTCGGTATGATGGGAGAACGCCTTGAGATTACCCACAGGGCTTACGACTGGCGCACATATGCCAAGGGAGCTTTGGAGGGCGCTTTGTTCTTAAAGGGTAAGGAGCCCGGCCTTTATACCTTCCGGGATGTGCTGGCGGAAAAAGGCCGGCAGGAGGAAGGACAGAAATAATCCGGTTTTGAAAGAGGCGGGGGAAAACCGGCGGCATGGCTGTCAATACCTTCGAACCTCCAGGATAATTCATCAGAGAAAAGGGGGGATGGACGCATCGCCCTTTTTCATGGTCTGACAACAGGAGTGAGAATATATGATCATCATAGATAAAGAAAAATGTACCGGCTGCGGCCTTTGCGCTTCGGATTGCCTTTTAGGGGAAATCCGCCTTGTGGATGGAAGGGCGCAGGAGGCCAATC
>CALWZU010000063.1 GCA_944386095.1 uncultured Clostridia bacterium
GTTTTGTATAAGCTTAAAAAGGAAATGGTCAGAGGCATGATCCTCAACGAGGGAATCCGGCCGGATAACAGAACCACCACAGAGATCCGTCCTATCTGGTGCGAAACCGGCGTTCTGCCCAGAACCCACGGAACGGGCCTTTTCACAAGAGGACAGACCCAGGTTCTTACTGTTACCACCTTGGGTATGCTCAGCGAGGCTCAGACCCTTGACGGCATTTCCGAGGATACGGAAAAACGCTATATCCATCATTATAATTTCCCGCCCTACAGCGTAGGAGAGGTGCGCTTTCTCAGAAGCCCGGGCAGGAGGGAGATCGGCCACGGCGCTCTGGCGGAAAGAGCCCTTCTTCCGGTCATTCCAAGCCCCGAGGAATTCCCTTACACCATCCGGCTTGTATCTGAGGTTCTGGCTTCAAACGGCAGCACATCCCAGGCTTCCGTCTGCGGCAGCACACTGTCTTTGATGGATGCAGGGGTTCCCATCAAAGCGCCGGTGGCCGGCATCGCCATGGGGCTGATCAAATCTGAGGACAAGGTGGCCATCCTTTCGGATATCCAGGGTATGGAAGATTTCCTGGGAGATATGGACTTTAAAGTCGCCGGAACGGAAAAAGGCATTACCGCCATTCAGATGGATATCAAGATCCACGGCATCGACAGGGATATTTTGAAGCAGGCTCTGGCACAGGCCAGAGAGGGCAGAATGTTTATCATGGGCAAGATGATGGAGGTTCTGGATCATCCCAGACAGGATATTTCTCCTTACGCCCCCAGAGTGGTCACCATGCACATCCATCCCGACAAGATCCGGGAGGTGATCGGGCCCGGCGGCAAGGTAATCAACCGGATCATCGATGAAACCGGCGTAAAGATCGACATTGAGGACGACGGCACCGTTTACGTGGCGGCCAAGGATCTGGAAACCTGTCAGGCAGGTATCGAGGAAATCAATAAGATCGTAAAGGATGTAGAGGTGGGCGAGGTCTATGAAGGCGTTGTCACCAGACTGATGGCCTTTGGCGCCTTTGTAGAAGTCCTGCCGGGGAAAGAGGGTCTTCTTCATATATCCAAGATCTCTCATCAAAGGGTCAATAAGGTTGAAGACGCGCTGAAGGTGGGCGACCACATCAAGGTCAAGGTATATGAAATCGATCAGCAGGGCAGGATCAATCTGACGCATAAGGATTTGATCCCCAAAAAATAGAGGCGGCTATGATCATCAATGAAAAACTGAGCTGCGGCGTTGACGTTGTCATGGAGCAGATCCCCTATGTGCGCTCCACTTCCGTGGGGGTATGGGTGAAGGCCGGATCTGTAAACGAAAATCAAAGCAATTACGGCATATCCCATTTTATCGAGCACATGATGTTCAAGGGAACCGCTTCCAGGAGCGCCAAGCAGATCGCAGAGGAAATCGATATGCTGGGAGGGCAGATCAATGCTTTTACCGGCAAGGAAAGCACCTGTTATTATGTCAAGACCCTTGACGAAAACATCGAAAAGGCAGTGGCGGTCCTTTTTGACATCCTGTTTCATTCTGTTTTTGACCAGGAGGAAATGGAAAAGGAAAAACAGGTGGTCTATGAAGAGATCAATATGCATGACGATACGCCCGAGGATGATATACACGATGTTTTTTATGAGGCGGCGTTTAAGGATCATCCTCTGGGAACGCCGATCCTGGGTACAAAGGAGCATCTTGCTTCTTTTACCAGAGAGGATCTGAAGGAGTACGTGGCGGATAATTATACCACGGGCAACGTGGTGATTTCGGTGGCGGGAAATTTCCAGCGCCAGCGGATGATGGAGGTGATGGAAGCCTCCTTCCAGGAGCTGAGCGTCCGGCGCCAAAGGCCGGTGCAGTATGCCGGGGAGTACAAGCCCTCGTTTTTATTTAAGGAAAAGGATATAGAGCAGTCCCATATCTGCATGGGAGTAAGGGGCATTACCCTTTACGACCAGCTGCATTATGCCTACGCAGTGGTCAGCAGCATCCTGGGAGGAAGCATGAGCTCAAGGCTGTTTCAGAGCATCCGGGAGGAACGGGGACTGGCCTATTCCGTTTATTCCTATTTGAGCGCCTATACCTCTGACGGGACCTTTTCCATTTATGCCGGAGTCGGCCAGGACAAGCTTGGGGAAACCATCGATGTGATCCGCAAGGAGCTGGCGCTTTTAAAGGAAAAGGGAATCACCCGGGAGGAATTCCAGGGCGCCAAGGAACAGCTCAAGAGCAGCTATATTTTCAGCATGGAAAGCGTCAGCGGCCGCATGGCCTCCAATGGAAAAAGCCAGCTGCTCCTGGGGCGGGTTTATACTCCTGAGGAATCCCTCAGGCAGATTTCCGATGTGAGCATGGAGGAAATCCAGACGGTGATCGAGGCCTTTACGGATATCGGCCGTTTTTCCGCCGGCGCCCTGGGAAGAAATCCCGTCGATTTGAAGGACTGGATCCATGGATAAAAAGGTGGAGATTCTGATCCGCTCTGAAAGCGGCATATTGCCCTCCTATGAAACGGCAGGGGCAGCGGGAATGGATATCAGCGCTTTTCTTGAGGAACCGGTGGTTTTACAGCCGGGCAAGCGGGCTCTGATCCCCACGGGGCTTTACCTTCAGATACCGGAGGGCTACGAGGTGCAGATCCGGGCCAGAAGCGGGCTTGCGCTTCGCCACGGCATAGCCCTGGTAAACGGGGTGGGAACCGTTGACAGCGATTATAGAGGAGAAATCGGGGTGCTTCTGATCAATTTGGGAGAAGAACCCTTTACGATCCAAAACGGAGACCGGATTGCCCAGATGGTGGTAAGCCGGTTTGTTTCCGTAAAGTGGCGGCAGGCCGCCCGGCTTCAGGAAACGGAGAGAGGCGGGGGAGGTTTCGGACATACCGGAAAATAGTCATATAATCTGTACCTCCTGGGGTCAAATATTGGAATTTTCTTTTATTTTTTTTGTTTTTCGACAGGTAAATATGCTATACGCCGTTTTAAATAAGTTGCAACCCGATGGAATATGAGTATAATGTACTCTGTGCGTATTGTATGCGGATTTTTCTTTATATTTTCTTGAAATGAATCGTAACAGAGGACTATTCTGAGAAAGCATTTCAAAGGTTGCGGTATCATGGAGGGATCTGACATATTATATGGCATATAGCGATTCGTTTACGGAATGGAAGTAGGAGGAGTGAATTGATGTCTCAAAGAAAACACTTGCACAGCATTCATGTCGATCACAATAAACACACTCCCAATTGTGCGACAGAAGTAATGCCTATTCCTGATTTCGTCCGTATTTCCATGTCACAGCATATCGGCGCGCCATGCACACCGGTGGTCAAGAAGGGGGACTATGTAAAAGTAGGCCAGCTTCTGGGCGACAGCGACGCTTTCGTCAGTGCGCCCATTTATTCCGGCGTTTCCGGAACGGTAACCGGCATTGAAACCGATCGTTCGGGAAACGGCGGAAGCGAAAAGGTGGTTGTGATTGAAACGGACAAAAAACAGGAAATCAGCGAATCCATCGCAGTGCCCTCTCCCAAGGATCACAAGGAATTTGTGGAGCAGGTCAGAAGAAGCGGGGCTGTCGGCTTGGGAGGAGCCGCCTTTCCCACCCATGTAAAATTTGCGCCAAGCAATCTGGATGAGGTGGATACGCTGATTATCAACGGAGCGGAGTGCGAGCCTTTTATCACATCTGACCACAGGACCATGCTGGAGGATACGCAGGATGTGATCGACGGCCTTGTTTTGACCGCCAAATTCCTGGGTGTAAAAAAGACCTATATCGGTATCGAAAACAACAAGCCCGATGCCATAGAAAAGTTCCGCACCATGCTTTCCGAGCAGAAAATCGACAATGTAGAAGTAGTGGAGCTTCGTTCCCGGTATCCCCAGGGCGCTGAACGGGTCATGATCTATGAAGTCACAGGACGGGTCATGGACGCGGGGGTTCTGCCCGCTCAGCTTGGCGTGATCCTTTCCAACGTAACCACGACTGCGTTTTTGGGACAGTTTTTCAGAACCGGTATGCCCCTGATCAATAAGCGGATCACGGTGGACGGTTCGGCGGTTGCCACCCCAAAGAATGTTCTGGTGCCCATCGGTACCAAAATCAGCGATGTGATCGAATTTTGCGGCGGATATAAGGAAGAGCCCAAAAAGCTCATCATGGGCGGCCCTATGATGGGAAGAGCCATTTATTCCGACCAAATGTCCATTGTTAAAAATAACAACGCGATCCTGGCCTTTGGGGAAAAAGAAGCCTTCCTGCCGCAGGAAACGGCCTGTATCAATTGCGGCCGGTGCCATTTTGCCTGCCCCTTTGAGCTGATGCCGACAGAATATTACGATGCCTATAAGCGAAGGGATGCCAAAAAGCTTGAAGAGCTGAAGGTCAACCAGTGTATGGAGTGCGGAAGCTGCTCCTATGTATGCCCGGCCAGAAGGCCCCTGAGTTTTGTAAACAAATTATCCAAAGCGTATCTGAAGGAGGTAGCGGACAGTGGAAAATAAAGTACATAATAATTTGGTCGTCGCGCCTTCGCCACATATGCTCAGTCCGGTAGGAACCACCCAGATCATGAGAGACGTGCTGATCGCTCTGGCGCCGGCTCTTGTGGTGGCGGTCTACGTATTCGGTTATCGGGCCCTGACACTGACGGCTGTTTGTATCGCAGGCTGCGTCTTTTTTGAATTCTTATATAATAAAATCGCGAAAAAAGAACAGACCATCGGTGATTTGAGCGCCGTGGTAACCGGTGTGCTTATCGCATATAACCTGCCTTCCAATCTGCCTTACTGGATGGCCATTATCGGCTGCTTCGTAGCCATTATCATCGTTAAGCAGCTCTTTGGCGGACTGGGAAGAAACTTTGCCAATCCCGCCATCACCGCCAGGATCGTACTGTTCCTTTCCTTTACCACGCAAATGACCACCTGGCCTCTTCCCAGAAACCAGGTGACGGTAGATGCGGTAACAGGCCCAACGCCCCTTGGCATTCTGAAGGAAGGCGGCGGAGAGCTTCCCTCCAATCTTGATCTGTTTCTTGGCTTTATCGGCGGATCCATGGGTGAAATCAGCGCCCTGGCTCTTTTGATCGGCGGTGTGTATCTGGTCTGGAGAAAGGTTATTTCTCCCATTACGCCCCTTTGCTTTATCGGTACGGTGGCGGTATTTGCCGCGCTGGTAGGACAAGATCCTGTTTTCCATGTGCTGGCAGGCGGCGTTATGCTGGGCGCGATCTTTATGGCTACGGATTATGCCACAACACCTATCTCGCCCATGGGCAAAGTCATCTTCGGCGTGGGCTGCGGCGTGATCACCATGCTGATCAGAGTATACGGCTCCTATTCTGAGGGGGTTTCCTTTTCGATCCTGCTGATGAATATACTGACGCCTCTGATTAACAACCTCTGCCTGAAGAGAAAGTATGGAGGTGGAAAAAAACATGAATAATTCCTCTGCGAAAGAATACCTCGCTCCGGTCCTTGTGCTGTTTATCATCTGCCTTGTGGTTTCCTTTGCCCTGGCCGGAACAGAAAATATCACCGCGCCCACCATCGCCAAGATCGAAAAGGAAACGGCGGATGCGGCAAGGGCCTTTGTGCTGCCCTCCGGCGCCGACGGCTTTACCCAATACGACGGAGAGCTTGTGGAAGGCGTCACGGAATGCTATGTGGCCGATAATCAGTCCGGCATCGCGGTTACCGCTACCTATAAAAGCTTTGGCGGGACCATCACCGTTATGGTAGGGGTGGCGGAGGACGGCACCGTTACCGGCGTATCCGTCACCGATCATGCCGATACTCCCGGCCTTGGCACCAAGCCTATGGCGGAGGATTATCTGCAGGCCCAGTACACCGGCGTATCCGAACTGTCCGCGGATCAGATCAAATCCGATCCTCAGGTAAGCGCCATTACCGGCGCCACGGTTTCCTCCAACGCGATTTATCATACGGTCAAGGAAGCCCTGGAACAGTTTTCTGCTATGGGAGGTGTGGCCTAATGAATAAGCTCAGCATTTTAACAAAGGGTATTATCAAAGAAAACCCGACTCTGGTGCTGCTTTTGGGAACCTGTCCGTTCCTGGCCACCAGCACAAGCGCCATCAACGGCCTGGGCATGGGCGTGTCCACCATGGCTGTACTGGCCTGCTCCAATATCGTTATTTCCATCCTGAGAAAAACCATTCCCGATAATGTCCGGATTCCCTGCTATATCGTGGTAATCGCCGGCTTTGTAACGGTGGTGCAGTTTCTTATGCAGGCCTATCTGCCTGATCTGAACAGCGCTCTTGGCCTTTACATTCCGCTGATCGTGGTAAACTGTATCATCCTTGGCAGAGCGGAAATGTTCGCCAGCAAAAACGGCATCATCGACTCCGCACTGGATGGTATCGGCATGGGTCTTGGTTTTACACTTGCCCTGTTTGTTATGGGGACCATCCGGGAATTTCTGGGTTCCGGAACCCTGTTTAATATTCCCATCACCGCTGACCTGATTACGCCTATGTCCATCTTTATGCTGGCTCCGGGAGGATTTTTCGTCTTCGGTATGCTCATCGCGGCGATCAATTACTTCTCCAAGGGAAAAGCGATCAAGAAAAAGGATTTCGGTTGCAGCGGCTGCGCTTTGGCGGGCACCTGCAATAAGGCGGAAAAAGAGAAGGGAGGCTGTGACGAATGATTTCCAATCTTTTGATGATTATGATGACGGTTGTTCTTGTAAACAACTACGTTTTGGCACAGTTCCTGGGTATCTGTCCCTTCCTGGGGGTTTCCAAAAAGCTGGATTCCGCCATCGGTATGGGCGTGGCCGTAACCTTTGTTATGGTGCTGGCCGCCGCGGCGACCTGGCCGATCCAGACCTTTCTTTTAGACCGGTTTAACGTAGGATATTTGCAGACGGTTGTCTTTATCCTGGTTATCGCCTCTCTGGTGCAGGTTGTGGAAATGTTCCTGAAAAAATACGTGCCCTCTTTGTACAACGCTCTGGGGGTATACCTGCCCTTGATCACCACAAACTGCGCGGTGCTGGGCGTTACCATTCTGAATATCGATAACGGCTATAACTTCATAGAATCCCTGTTCAACGCCTTCGGCGCAGGCATCGGCTTCCTTCTTGCCATGATCCTGTTTGCCGGCGTCAGACAGAAAATGGAGCTGGCGGATATTCCCGGCCCCTTCCAGGGGGTTCCATCGGTGCTTTTGGCGGCGTCCATCCTGTCCCTGTCCTTTATGGGCTTCAGCGGCGTTGTTGACGGCATCTTCATGTAAGGAGGCGAGATATAATGACGACGATTTTGATTCCTGTTGCCATTGTGGCCGTTATCGGCCTGATCGCAGCTATCATCCTTACAGTTTTGTCCAAGATTTTATACGTACCTGTTGACGAACGGCAGGCAGCCATTCGGGAGGTCCTGCCCGGCGCCAACTGCGGCGCCTGCGGCTTTGCTGGCTGCGATGATTACGCCGCCGCTCTGGCCAAGGATTCTTCTCTGTCCACCACCTTGTGTGCGCCGGGAGCTACCGCAGTCGCTGAAGCTATCGCCGGGATTTTGGGAGTAGAGGCGGGAACCGTCGATCCCAAAGCGGCCTTTGTTATGTGCGCCGGAAATAAAGAGGTCACAAATACCATCATGACCTATGAAGGTGTCCAGACCTGTAAAGCGGCCAAACAGTTCTTTGGAGGACAGTGGTCATGCAGCTACGGATGCTTGGGGCTGGGAGACTGCAGGGATGTCTGCCAGTACGGAGCCATTCGTATTATCGACGGCCTTGCGGTGGTAAACCAGGAGCTTTGCGTAGGCTGCGGCATGTGCGAGAAAGCCTGCCCCAACGGCATTATCACCATCGCATCCAAAAAGAATCTGGTATATGTGAAATGCAACTCTCATGATCCGGGTCCCGCGACCAGAAAGGCGTGTACGGCAGGGTGCATCGGCTGCGGAAAATGCGCGAAAATCTGTAAATTTGAAGCCATTACCGTAGAAAACGGCCTTGCCAGAATCGACTTTGACAAATGCAAAAACTGTGGGCTTTGCGAAAAGGAATGTCCCACCCATGCCATTGTCAATCTGAGGAAAAAACCCGCAGCAAAACCCGCGGCTGAGCAGGCGCCTTCTCAGAACCAGGAGCAAAAGCAATAGTTCCTGAAAATAAAGAGAGGGCTTTCACAAACGCCCGTTTTCAGATACGGAAAAGGGAGGAGGGCAGTTTTTTCAGGATCCAATAGGTTACAAGACCGATCAGGATCCCGCTTGCCAGCCCTGACCAGAGAAGAACGGGAAAATAGTAAAACATTTTGACATTGGAAACCAGCAGGGCAGCGATTAGAAGCTGCCCTGCATTATGTAGCACACCGCCGGCCATGCTGACGCCTATCACGCTGAAGCAGCCGGCTTTTTTTAAAAGGAACATGCCGACCAGGCTCAGAAGGGCGCCGCTGAGGGAATAAAGGGCGCCAAACAGGCCGTTGAATAAAAGACCAGCTGTGAGGATCCGGACAACATTGACAAAAAGAGCGTAGGGAAAGCCCAGGGTATAAAGGACGGTGAGAATAACCAGGTTCGCTATTCCCAGCTTGAGGCCGGGAATTTGCCCGGAAAGGGGCAAAACGGCTTCAATATAGGAAAATATCAGGGCTAAGGCGGCCAGAACGGCGCACAGGGAGATGGTTCTTGGAGAAATTTTCTGAGCTGTCACAGGGATCGATCTTCCTTTCCGAAGTTTTTTGATTTTTCGTCTGCTTTTTAATAGGCTACTCCATCGAAGGGGGAATCCGTTCCTTCAATATTGACAAATACCTGATTGGGAAGGCATACTATTGTCTGAGAAGCCTGGGAAATGCTTCCCTGTTTGACGCACTGCTG
>CALWZU010000064.1 GCA_944386095.1 uncultured Clostridia bacterium
TGACGGGCCCGCTTGTGGTAGGTATCCAGCAGATGCACCACATGTTTTTTCATATCAGTATTCATCATATATGATCCTTTCCGGTTGATTTTCTGGTGGCTGGCATCAGAAAACCGACCGGAGGGGATCGGCAATGAAGCGTCGCCGCCCCTTTTCGGCGGCCAGGCCCGATGAAATCGCAAAGCTCAACGAGTTTCGCTAAATACCGGCATTTTTCGCAGTCGTCCCCATAGTTTCTCTTTTGCGAGGACTGGCTTTTTTTGACGGGCTATGGGAAAGCGGCTCCAACTCAGAAACCAAATAAATTGTGTTTTTTTCTTGAATTATATCAATCCCTGTCGAACACAAAAAGGCCGCTGTCCCTTGACCTGGGACAGCGGCCTTTCGACAAAGAACATTTTCATTTTGGTGGATTAAAATTTGAACAGGTTTCACGGTATGCTCTCCTTATTCGATGAATAAGAAGAGCATACACGACAATTCCCCAGTTTTTATCCGGATTTTCCCCGGATTTCCCCTCAAATATCGCAAGTTTCGACGGAAGCGGAATTTACAGGAAGAAATTGATACCCAAACCCATGTACTGTTTTTATGTAGATGGGTTTCTCCCGGGTGTCTTTCAATTTGCGCCGCAGTTCAGCAATCACAGTGGTCACATCCCGCTTCCCGTCAAACTCGACGCCCCATATCCTATCGCAGATCTGCTCAGTGGAGATCATAATGCCCGGGTTCCTGACGAAGTAGTGTAAAAGTTTGTATTCCTTAGGGGTGAAGTGTACCTCCTCGCCATCCAGGGTCACTTGATGGCGCAGATGGTCAAAAACGATCCCGCCCCGGTAAATCACGGCATCCAGCGGCCACACTTCATCATAATGGTCGTAAAACTGATAACGGCGGAGCAGGGAAAAGGCAGCTGAGAGGGCTATCTTGTGCGCGGCATCGGCGGGAACACACTGGTCGGCGCCGGCGGCGATTAGTTCCCACTCCGTTCCCGCAGGGGCAAGCAACAAGATAGGAGTATAGCTCACTTTTCGCATCCGTCCAAGGACCTGCAGCGTCTGGCCTGTTGGGAGAGCTGTGGTATCGCATACAATCAGACAGAAACGCTGTTTCCCGACCCTCTTTTCTGCTCTTTCAAAGGAGTCGCAAATATCCAACTGTACCTGATGCTGATAAAGCATCACTTTCAATTCATCATTCAAATCGGCTGCAAGACAAACAGATAGTGCGTATTTCTCCATTGGCACACCTCGCTCATGCTGCTCACGAAATATTCCGGCAAGCAAACAGCGGGGTAGCTCTTATTGCCGCCCCGCCCATTTTCAAAAAATACTGCTGTCTCTTGCCTGGATCGCTTCTGTGAACTCTATTTGTATTGGAAAAAGTGGTGGACCGGATGAGTGTAACAGCGGCTTTTAATTTATACTACAAATTATACTCTATTTCGCCATCATCTGACAATATTTTTATAAGCGAGGTGTTTTGCCCATATTGCTTCGTCGAACAACCGAACTACCCCAAATTGATGAAAGTTGTCCCTGTCCTCTCTGCGTATTTCATAGTCTGATAAGCGCCGCCCGACTTCCGGGCCACATAAAAAATCACAAGATCTGAGCGGTCTACCATCCTGCGGTTTCTTACCTGAAATGCCGACTTGTAGTGGCACAGCGCTGCTTCCTCACAAATTTCAATCTCATCGTAGTAGCAGGAGAAGGCCTCCTCATTGTCCCGCAGTTCGGCCGTCGCGTATGGCAGTACCCAGACCAGGGCGCTGTTGTGTTCTCCATATTTCTTTTTGCACCGCTTCACTACGGCGGAAACGAGCAAGTCGAACGCTCCATCCCGGCCCACCAGAAATTCTACATATTCGTTATTTTGCAGTAGCTGGGAAATTATTCGCTCAAGGGTTTCCTCCACCTGAAGCACACTGCTGATCTGGCGATGGCCGAAAAAACTTACCGTGTATGGTTCGAGGATTGGAAACATGGTGACCTCCATAGAAAAGGCGCCGGGATCACAGGATCCTTGCGCCTCAATCTTACCGGCTCTGCTATCAATTCACTTGTGTGTATAGCGGCCGAACAAGATCCGTCATGATTGCTCGCGATACGAAACAACCGTTTCTTTAATTATACTTATGCTTACTATTTCAGTCAAATGCTTACTGTTGAATACGGCAGATCATCCGTGGAAAAAGTATAATATTGCTTATATAATTCCGAGGAAGGTCTAACAGCATGAGCAAACAAGTATCTTTTAAGAACCGAGACAGGTTTATACAACTCGGTGTGGCGATCGCCGCATTACGGAAATTACGGGGCCTGTCCCAGGAAAAACTGGCGAGCCAGGCCGGCATCAGCCGTTCACTTCTCAGTGCAATAGAAGCCCCTGGCGTCGCCAATGGCTTTTCTCTGGAAGTGTTCTTTAATATCGCAGATGCTCTTGAGATCGACCCTGCCGCCCTGATTAACGCATCGGTGTTTCCTGATCAGATCATCAGCAGGAAGCAGGACTGATGCCCCATCTCCCATATCATAGGAAGACACCGTGCAGAAAAGAGGCGCGGGGAGGATTCTACCTCCCCGCGCCTCTTTGGCTGCGGCGTGTTAAGCCGCTCTTTTAGCTCTGAGTCCTCTCGCCCGCAGGGACAGTTCCTGAGAAAGCAGGCGCAGGGATTGAAATTCGTCATCCAGGCCGGAAAGCTCACGGCGAAGGATGTCCTCGTAGTGGCGCTTTTTTTCCTCCAGCTCCTGGATCTTCACGACCCACCGCTCCATGGTGGAAGGACTGCTGCAGCCGGACTGGATGAAGTAGTCCGCCCGTTCCTGGTAACGGATGATGTCCTTTTTGAC
>CALWZU010000065.1 GCA_944386095.1 uncultured Clostridia bacterium
ATAAAGGGTATTTTACGGATCCTCATCTGGCCCTGAAAGTGCGGATGGATTTTTACCAGCCTCTTCCCCAGGAATACGAAGTCATGAGGGAGCAGCCGGAGCCTTTAGGGGAAGAAAAAAGCTTTTACCAGATGGTAGCCCTGGGAGAGGAGGAGATCCGGCAGGGCAACAGGTGCTTCATAGACTGGGAGGTGGATCCGGAAAGACTCAGCGTGATCCTTTTCACCTCCGGCACTACGGGGACGGCCAAAGGCGTCATGCTCTGCCACAGAAACATCGCCTCCAATATTTACGCCGCCAGCCGTCTGATCAAAATGTATCCCCAGGACAGCTGCCTCTCCATTCTGCCCATCCATCATACCCTGGAGTCTACCATAGGCATCATGTACATGCTGTATAACGGCGCCTGCATCGCCTTTTGCGAGGGCCTGCGCCATGTTTCCAAAAATATGGAGGAATGCCGCCCTACAGCCGTTTTGCTGGTGCCTTTGATTATGGAGACCATTTATAAGAGGATCTGGAAGCAGGCGGAAAAGACCGGGAAGGCGGCCCTCTTGAAAAAAAGCATACGGCTGAGCAATCATCTGCGGGGATATCATATCAACGCTTCCCGGGTGATTTTCCGAAGCGTTCACGAAAAGCTGGGAGGCAGGCTCCGGATGGTGGTAACGGGCGCGGCTTCTTCTGATCCCAGAGTGTGCAGAGGCTTTATGGACTTTGGGATCACGGTGATCCACGGATACGGGCTGACCGAGTGCGCGCCCCTGGTGTCAGGCTGTCCCGATGACAGCCGGGACAACTATAAAAAAGCGGGCTCCGTGGGGCCGGTCATCAGCGGGGGAGAGCTGAAAATCCTAAAGCCCGATCAGGACGGGATCGGAGAAATCCTCTACCGGGGGCCCAACGTGATGCTGGGCTATTTCGGACAGGAGGAGATGACCCGGCAGGTTCTGGATGAAAAAGGCTGGTTTCATACCGGGGATCTGGGCTTTCTGGATCCGGAAGGGTGGCTGTATCTGACGGGACGGGAAAAAAACGTCATCGTTACCAAGACCGGGAAAAACATTTATCCTGAGGAGCTGGAAATGGTGCTGAACAGGGACCCTTATATCGAGGAATCCCTGGTTTACGGCAGGCAGGAGGAAGAGGACACGGTGGTCAGCGCCATGGTGCGGCCGGATTATGAGGCGATTTCAGAGGATTTTGGACAGGATGTTTCCCAGGAGGATATCCAGAAGCTTTTGAAGGAAAGGATCAAAGAGCTGAATATGAGCCTTGCGGTCTATAAACGGATCCGGGATGTGACCATTCGCAGGGAGGACTTTGTAAAGACCACCACAAAAAAGATCAGGCGCTTTGAAAATCTGAAGGAGGAAGAAGGGCAGGCAAAGGCCGAAGGGGAAATAGGATAGAAAAAATAAATCAATAAAGATAAGAAACAGCAAAAAAGATAAAGCGCTTTCCGCCGGGCCTTCTTCGGCCCCTGTGGGAAGCGCTTTTTTTAAAACACTTGATAAAAAATCGGGGAGCAGTGGTTAAAAAGGCGGATATTAGAAAATATCAGGGCCTTTATATTCCTGGATCACGTTTCCTCCATCCACGATCAGATCCTGGCCGGTGATATAGGAGGCTTCTTTGGAAGCGAGAAAGACCACTGCGTTGGCGACTTCCTGAGGCGTGGAGCTTCTGCCCAGGGGGGTGTTTCTGCCGCCTTCTGCACCTCTTTTTGACTGGGCGGCGGTTTTGATCCAGCCGGGCAGCACGTTGTTGATGGTGATGTTGTCTTTCCCTACTTCAATGGCGATCGCCCGGCTCATACCGTTGACCGCGGCCTTTGCCGCTCCGTAGCCGCTGTCTCCCGAAGTGCTTACCACCGGGCCGGTGACGGAGGAAACATTGACGATGCGCCCGTACTGCTTTTCCTTCATAACAGGCAGAAAAGCCTTTGTGACGTTAAAGGTCAGGGTCAGATTCCTGGCGATGGTCACATCCCAGTCCTCATAGGTCATATCGATGAAATGATCCGATTTATCCTTTTTTCCGCCCTGAGCAAGGCCGGCGTTATTGACCAGCACGTCCACCGTCCCAAAGTCGGCCTGAATCTGCGCTGCCAGGGCTTCCACCTGCTTTCTGTCCATCAGGTCGGCCACATAGCCCTTGGCCTGTATGCCCTCCTGCTGCAATTCCTTCGCCCGGTCATAAATACGCTGGCTGGTTGCCACAAGGGCCACCTTTCCACCCAGCTCGCCCAGGGTGCGGGCGGTACAAAAGCCGATGCCTTCGCTGCTGCCTGCGCCGGTGACGACACAGACCTGATCCTGAAAGTTGATAAAGCTTTTCATGGGATTCGCCTCCTTTGAAATGGTGTGGTAATAGAAGAAGAAAGGCCGCGGTCATATACACCGCGGCCTTTTGTAAGCATGTTGGGTTGAATTTTACGACTTGCCGGGGCCAGAGCCCGCAGCTTCTTCAGCAGGCTTTGCCGGAGCGGTTTCGTAAATGCGCCGGTGATTAGTCGACGATCTTGGAAACGGCTTCTCTGAAGATAGCGGTATGCTTGTCGATGTCTGCGTCGGTGTGAGCGTCTGTCATGATAGCCATGTTGTGGAACGGGGTCATCAGGATACCTCTGTTCAGGCAGTACATATGGCAGTACCAATCCAGGTCGAAGTCTCTGAAGCTGACGGCTTCGGAACCGTTTTTGGCAACCTCGGGGCAGAACCAGTATTCTGTTCTGGTACCCAGCTGGGTGGTGCTCCAGGGAAGGCCGAATTCCTTGATTGTGGCTTCTACGCCGGCGTTGAATTTTTCAGCCTTGGGGATGTTTCTCTTATAGAAATCCTCTGTGAGAACGTCCTTGAGGATGGCTTTCATGGCGGCCATGGTCAGTGCGTTGGCAGCCAGCGTACCGCCGATGCCCTTTACAAGACCATACAGGGAATCCAGTTCCTTGGCGATTTTGTCGCCGAATTCTTCTGTGAATCCATAAGCGCCTACCGGAATGCCGGAAGCCAGAGTTTTGCCTACAACGACGATATCGGGATCCAGGTTGTGCTCTCTTGTGTAGCCGCCGATACCGGTGCAGATGGTGTGGGTTTCATCGATCAGAAGATAAGTGCCGTATTTTCTTGTGAGCTCTCTGAGGGCTTTGTGATAGCCGGGCAGGGGATGAACGATACCGATGTTGGTCATAACCGGTTCGGCCAGAACAACCGCAACGTCTCTGTCCTTCAGAGCTTCTTCCAGAGCGTCTACATCGTTCCATTCCACAACCTTTGTGGTAACGCTGGGGTCAACCTGGGGACCGATATTGCCAAGTCTGTTGATGACTTTGCCATCTTCTGTCAGGGTGGCGAATACTTCGTCTACCGTGCCGTGATAGCACCAGTTGAATACCAAAACCTTAGGTCTTTTTGTGATCTGTCTTGCCATTCTGCAGGCAAATCTGTTGGCGTCTGTAGCGCTTGTGGAGAACTGCCAGTATTTCATGCCGAATCTTCTTTGCAGCTCTTTGGCGTTCCAGGTAGCGTCCTCTGTGGGGAGCATGAAGCTGGTGCCCTTGTGCGCCTGAGCGGCGATCACATCAGCGGCGGCCTTGGGGCCGTGTCCTGTCATGGAACCGGTGTCGCCCAGACAGAAGTCGATGTAGTCGATGCCGTCAGCGTCGGTCAGGTGCGCGCCGTGGGAATCGTCAACGGAAATTGGAATTTTGCCGGCATATCTTACCATCCAGTTGAGAGGAACGCCCAGAAGCAGGCATTCCCGAGCCGCTTCGAACCTTTTGATGGACGTGGGGTGCAGTTCGTGGAACAGCTTCAGTTCGGAATCATATGCGGCTTTCAGTTTTTCTCTGTTTACCATTTTTGAATCGCCTCCTTGAAAACTTTATACAATGCTTCCGGCGGGTCGTCCCGGCCAAAAGCGCCTTTTCTTGGCTTCATCCTAACGGAAAAAAAGTCCCTTGTAACCATCCAAAGGTTGAATGGTTTACCAACCAAGTGATATAATGACGAAAAGCCCCGGCAGGGCCCGCTGGCGGCGTCAGGGCTTGAAAAACAAAGAAAAGATCATAATTTTTCCGGTATAAAAAGCCGGGGGGACAAAGACGCGCTAAAAATTTTTTTGAAAAAATTTTATTTTTCGGTTGCTTTTTTGCCGGCAATAACAGAAAATCCAAAAAGAAAAGAATGCAAGAAACAACATACTTGTCAGGAAACAAAATATTTGATTTGTGATAATTGATTTGTCAAAGGGCAGAAAAGAAAGGGGCGGTTGGTATGCCTGGACAGAATCAGGGAACGATCCATATCGACTGGAAGCCGGATAAAAGCAGCAGTATTCCGCTATACAGCCAGATCGTCAGTCATTTCAGCGATAAAATCCTAAAGGGGGACTGGGTGGTAGGTCAGAAAATCCCTTCTCAGCGGGAGCTGTCCCGCTTATTTGGCGTCAACCGCAGCACCATCGTGGAAGCCATGGAGGAATTGTCGGCCCTTGGGATCATCGAGGGACGCTATGGAAGCGGCACTAAAATCGTCAACGATACCTGGTCTCTTCTCATGTCCAATTCCACCCCCAACTGGCAGAGCTATATCGACGCAGGGGCCTTCAAGGCCAACGCGCCTACGGTCCAGAGCATCAACAAGCTGGAATATGACGAGGGCATCATCCGTCTGGGGACAGGGGAAATGTCTCCGGAGCTTTTGCCCGCTGATATGATGAAAAAGGTGTTCCATCAGCTTTCCCGGCAATCCCTTTCCCTGAATTATCCGGAGCCCTACGGCCTTTTGGGGCTTCGGCAGGCCATCTGCGCCTACCTGAAGGAAAAGGGGATCCAGGTGAGTCCAAAGGGGATTTTGATTACCTCCGGGGCCCTTCAGGCCCTTCAGCTGATTTCCGTTTGCATCGTGCCTCCCCATTCCACCGTCTACGTGGAATCTCCCTCTTATCTGAAATCCCTTCATGTTTTTCAGTCGGCGGGGACGAATCTGGAGGGCATTCCCATGGATAAAAACGGCATGATGCCCTG
>CALWZU010000066.1 GCA_944386095.1 uncultured Clostridia bacterium
CATAACCGTTTCTTTTAAATATCTTATGAGGCTTGACGCTGACCAGTACGTAAATGTCACCATTGGGGCCTCCCTGCTTGCCCGGCTCTCCCTGGCCCTTCAGGGAAATGACCGAATCGTTATCTACCCCGGCCGGAATATCCACGCTGATGGTCACGCTCTTGCTGATATGTCCGCTTCCGTTACAGGAAGGACAGGGCTTTTCCACGACGCTTCCCGTTCCGCCGCAGTTAGGGCAGGCGGTCACGTTCACAAACTGCCCAAAGGGCGTGTTGGATGTCCTTCTGATCTCGCCGGAGCCGCCGCAGTTTGGACAGGTGACCCGCTCCGTTCCCGGCGCCGCCCCTGTTCCCTTGCAGTCCGGACACGTCTCTTCCCTTTGTACCGTAATATCCCGTTTGGTTCCAAAGGCCGCTTCCTCAAAGCTGATAATCACCCGGGTATGGATATCTTCTCCTTTTTTAGGGCCGTTCCTTCTTCTTTGGCTGGAAAAGCCGCCGCCAAAGGAGCCGAAAATATCTCCGAATATATCTCCAAATCCGCTGAAACCGCCGAAGCCGCCTCCTCCGAAGCCCTGATTGGGATCTACCCCCGCATGGCCGAAGCGGTCATATCGATCCTTCTTTTGGGGATCTGATAAAACCTCATAGGCTTCGTTGATTTCCTTGAATTTTTCTTCCGCTTCTTTGTCTCCCGGATTTCTGTCCGGATGATACTGCATGGCTTTTTTTCTGAATGCCTTTTTGATCTCCTCCGCGCTGGCGCTTTTTGTGATCTCAAGCACCTCGTAATAATCTCTTTTGGCCAAACGTCTTCACCTTCCGCTCACATTACGTGTAAAACAGCATAGAACACCCTTTCGGGCGTTCTGTGCTGTTTATCCATTTACCGATTATTCTATTATTTTTCAGAATTCCCGTCAACCGGTTTCCGGATTTATTTTTTGCCTTCCTCGTCGTCTACTACTTCAAAGTCAGCGTCTACCACGTTTTCGTCCTGGGACGTCTGCTGCTGGTCTCCGGCAGCCTGCCCGGCCTGAGCCTGCTGCGTTTGCTGATACAGCTTCGCGGAAAGGGTATGGAATTCATTTGTCAGGGCTTCTGTCTTAGCCTTGATTTCCTGGGCGTCGTTTCCTTCCAGGGCCTTTTTCAGATCCTCAAGGGCCGTATTGACCTTTCCCTTTTCCTCCTCTGAGAGCTTACCTTCCAGCTCCTTCAGGGATTTTTCCGTTTCATAAACAAGGGTGTCCGCCTGATTTCTGGCCTCCGCCTCTTCCTTTCTCTTTTTATCCTCCGCCGCGTACTGCTCCGCCTCTTTCACCTTCTGCTGGATTTCATCCTCAGAAAGCTTTGTGGAAGAGGAGATCGTAATACTCTGATCCTTTCCGGTGCCCATATCCTTGGCGCTGACATTGACGATCCCGTTTGCATCGATATCAAAAGTAACCTCGATCTGAGGGATTCCTCTGGGTGCGGCGGGAATGCCCGTCAGCTGGAACCTTCCCAGGGTCGTGTTGTCGGCGGCCATATCTCTTTCGCCCTGTAAAACATGAATATCTACCGCTGTCTGATTATCCGCCGCCGTGGAGAAGATCTGGCTCTTTTTGGTGGGGATGGTGGTATTTCTGTCGATCAGCTTTGTAAATACGCCTCCCAGGGTTTCGATACCCAGGGAAAGGGGTGTTACGTCAAGCAGCAGCACGTCGTTGACCTCTCCTGTCAGAACACCCGCCTGGATCGCCGCGCCGATGGCTACGCATTCGTCGGGGTTGATGCCTTTATAGGGTTCTTTTCCGGTCACCTTTTTAACCGCTTCCTGCACCGCCGGGATTCTGGTGGAGCCGCCTACCAGGATCACCTTGGCAAGATCGTTTGTGGTGACGCCCGCATCGCTCATGGCCTTTTTCATAGGCTCGATGGTCTTTTGTACAAGCTCTGCGGTCAGCTGCTCGAATTTGGCCCTTGTAATATCCATATTAAGGTGCAGCGGGCCTTCCGCGTTGGCGGTGATAAAGGGCAGATTGACATTTGTGGTCTGTGCGGAGGAAAGCTCTTTTTTGGCCTTTTCCGCAGCATCCTTCAGTCTTTGCAGGGACATTTTGTCATTTCTCAGATCGATGCCGTTTTCCTTTGCGAAGGAATCCGCCATAAAATCGATCAGGCATTTATCAAAGTCGTCGCCCCCCAGACGGTTGTTGCCGTTTGTGGCCAGCACCTCAAATACGCCGTCTCCCAGTTCCAGAACGGAAACATCGAAGGTGCCGCCGCCCAGGTCATATACCAGGATCTTATGATGCTCTACTTCCTTTTCCAGACCGTAGGCAAGAGCCGCCGCCGTAGGCTCGTTGATGATTCTTTTTACTTCCAGGCCCGCGATCTTTCCCGCGTCCTTTGTCGCCTGCTTCTGGCTGTCCGTAAAATAAGCGGGAACGGTGATGACCGCTTCCGTTACCTTTTCTCCCATATAGCTTTCCGCATCCGCCTTCAGCTTCATCAGGATCATCGCGGAAATATCCTGGGGCGTATAATCCTTTCCGTCGATGGCGATTTTGTAATCCGTACCCATGTGACGTTTAATGGAAATAATGGTTCTGTCCGGATTTGTGATAGCCTGTCTTTTCGCCGTTTCGCCAACCAGCCTTTCGCCGTTTTTGGCAAAGCCTACGATAGAAGGCGTGGTTCTGTTTCCTTCCGCGTTAGCGATTACAACAGGTTCGCCGCCCTCCAGGACGGCAACGCAGGAATTTGTCGTTCCAAGGTCAATACCAATTACTTTGCTCATATCTATCCACTCCTTACATCAGGCGCCTTTTTCTGCTGCGCCGTTTTTCTTTTCTGTTTTTTCATTAAATTTATTTTTACCGCCGGTCCCTGGGGCCCCGCGCATAAAATCTATGAACGCTCCCCGGCGCCCTTCTCAGACGGACACCTTTACCATTGCCGGCCGGATCACCCTGCCGTTTAAGGTATAGCCCTTCTGCATCACCATCAGAATGGTGTCAGCCTTAACGCCTTCCACCTCTTCCGAAAGCACTGCGTGATGAAAATTGGGGTCAAAGCTGCCTTCGGTATCGATTTCCGCTACGCCGAAATTCGTCAGCACCGTCATAAGCTGCTTGAAAATCAGCTCTACGCCGTTTCGAAAGCCCTCCTGAGCCTCTTCCTTGCTTTCAAGAGCCCTTTCAAAGCTGTCGATAACATTCAGAAGGCCCTTTACCACTCTCTCATTGGCATAGGCTGCGATTTCATGCCGCTCGCTTTCGGTTCTTCTTTTAAAGTTCTGAAAGTCCGCCGCCAGCCTGGTATATTTATCGTTTGCTTCCTGAAGCTGCGCTTCCATGGAAGCTTCCTGCTCCTGCTGCGCTTCTTTTTCGCAGGAATCCTCCTTAGGCTGCTGGGCCGCCTCTTCTTCCGTTTCCGGAATTTCCCGGGCCTCCTTTTCTTTATCCGTCATGTTTTCCTTATCCGCCATGCTATCACCTTCTTCCTTCTACTCTAGCCTTCCTTTGAAGAATCGGTATCTTCGGGAATCTTAAATGCTTTGCTCAAATTGTCAGTCATAAATTCCATCACGGATGTGACCTTGTCATATTCCATCCTGGTAGGACCGATGACGCCCAGCTTGCCGATCAGCTTGCCGTTGACTCTGTAAGTAGCCGTAATCAGCGAGCAGTCCTTCATTTCGTCATCCGGGTTTTCCGCACCGATGGTGATCATGATCCCGTCGGCCCGTTCATCCAGCACTCTGGCGATATGCTCCTTTTTATTGAGCATACCCAGAAACATTTTTGCCTTGTCGATATCGTTATATTCCGGGAAGGAAAAAATATTGGTCAGCCCTTCCATATAAAGCTCCGTATTGAGCATATTTTCAAGGGTTCTGAGAAATTCCGGCATAATGTTTTCCATAAGCCGGCTCAGGGCCTCGATCTCTCCCTCTACGTTTTTAATGATATCCACCGTCAGGATGTCGGTGAGTTCTTTTCCTTTATAATTGTAGGTCATCAGCTTGGAAAGAAGCTGGAGCTTTTCCTCCTCATAAGGCTGCTTGAGCTTCAGAACCGTATTGGTGACCTTGCCGGTTTCCGTTACGATCATCAAAACGATGGATCGCTTATCCACCGGCAGAAGATTGATATACTTCAGCTTGTTTGTCTCTGACTTGGGCGTCAGGGCGAAGGAAGTCAGATGGGTGATTTCCGACAGGATGCCGGCGGCCTTTTCAATGGTCTTGTTCAGCTCGTTGAAATGATCTGTCAGCTTTGCCCGGATAGAGGCCTGCTGCTCGCCGGGCAAATTATATCTGGACATAAGATGATCCACATACAGACGATAGGCTCTGTCGGAGGGCACTCTGCCGGCAGAGGTGTGAGGATGTGTCAGATATCCCATTTCCTCCAGATCCGCCATTTCGTTGCGGATGGTTGCCGGACTGATTCCCAGCTGATACTTTTTGGAAAGCGTTCTGGAACCCACAGGCTCTGCTGAAAAGATAAAGTCATCAATGATGGCCTGCAATATTTTCAATTTTCTTTCGCTTAGTTCCATTCTTCTCACCCTTTTTGTTTGTTAGCACTCTTTAAAGGTGAGTGCTAACCTTTAGTTATAAATTACCACTATCCGGTCTGTATGTCAATGTTTTTTTCAAAAAAAGAAACGGCCCGGAGGAAAAATTTTTCCTTCTCCGGGCCCAAAACACATCAGGGCAAAGCAGGGCTTCATCCCTTCCTATTGCTGGGTTTTTCCGGTCTCCTGCCCCTCGTACTTCCGGCAGTAGCCACAGGAATGAGGAGACAGGCAGCTTTCGCAGCAGTCCTTGGGAAGAGGCGCGGGACGTCTTGTTAACACGAAAAAGCCGCTGCATGATTTTTCAGGCAGCATCATGCCGCTTTCATTCAGCTCCATTCCCAGACGGCTTGCATCAAGCAGCCGGAACAGGCCCCTGGTCCCCTCCACCGGGATTCCGTAATAGCCGGGGCCGAAGGGTTCCGATAAATACAGGCTGTTTCCGTAAATGCGCTTTAATCGTTTCTTCAAAAGGTCATGGGCCGCCTCCACATAGGCGCTGCCCCAGGCGTCCACGTAAAACGCCTCCAAAAGCCCCTTTGTTCCCTGACGGGGCAAAGGGCCGATGGTCAGAAGGTAGGGAAGGATTTTAACCGGCTCCTTTTGATTGAAATACCGGAAGATCCCTCCCTGAAACAGCTCTTCTCCCACCTTCACGCCGTCGGTTTCTCCATGAAAGGCAATATAATCGTATTCCTTAAACGAGGCCTTTATATCCAGGCGAGAGCCTACCCTCATCCGGGAAACAAAGCTTTCCTGATCTTTGGGCACCTGTCCGCAGATCCTTACAAAATATTCTTCCGCCTTATCCTGGGCCCACTGATCCATTTTCAGCCCGATAACATTTTCGATCATGTTCTCACCTTCTTTTTATAAAGCTAAAACAGAAATTCGCACATAACAGAATTGGAAATATCGATTCCCCTCGGGGTCAGAAACAGCCGGTCCCCTTCCTGGGCAAGAAGGCCCCTTCCCTTTAATTGTTTTACCTGATCAGGATAGACCTGGAAAAAATCCACTCCAAATCTCCTTTCAAACCGGGAAAGCTTCACGCCCTCTGTTTTTCGAAGCCCCAGAAACATAAATTCCTCCATGTCCTCTCTGCGGGTATTGAGATGGAGCTTCTCCACACAGGGGGGACAGAAAAACCCATCGGGACATTCTCCTTCTTCAGAAAGAGCCCTCTCCTCCTCCAGGGCCCTTTGGTAAGCCCGGGGATCCCTTGTGTTTTCCATACGCCTTCCCTCAAAATAGGAATGGGCGCCCAGGCCAAAGCCCAGATACGGAGAAAGAGACCAGTACTTTAAATTATGCCGGCAGGCCAGGCCGTCTCTGGCGGCGTTGGAGATCTCATAGGGCCGGTAGCCTCTGCCGGAAAGGGTATCTACCGTATACCAGTACTGCCTTCTGTCCAGCTCCTCATCCTCCTGCCCCAGCCTTCCTTCTTTGTAGGCCTGATAAAAAGGCGTTCCCTCTTCCAGGATCAGGCCGTAATAGGACAGATGCTCCGGCTCCAGAGAAAGAGCCCTCCTCAGGGTCTTTTCCCATCCTTGCATGGACAGTCCCGGAAGGGAAAACATCAGATCCAGATTGATATTGGAAAATCCGGCCTTTCTTGCCAGTTCAAACTGGGTAAGGGCTTGGTCCGCCGTATGGATCCTTCCCAGAAAGCGCAGGATATCATCCTGAAAGGATTGAACGCCCATGCTCAGGCGGTTGATTCCAAGGCTTTTAAAATCCCTCAGCTTTTCTTCATCCAGTGTGCCCGGATTGCTTTCCAGGGTGATTTCACAGTCCTTTTCAAAAACAAAAACATCCCTCAGGCACTCCAGTATCTGCTCCAGCTCCTGTCCCTCAAGAAGGGAGGGCGTACCGCCTCCGAAAAAAACCGAATCCACCGGGCAATCGGTTTTCCCCTTCCAAAGCCGGATCTCCTTTCTCAAAAGAGAAACATAGGCCTTTTTTTCCCCTTCCCCCGGGGGATAGGACAGAAAATCACAGTAGCCGCATTTTTTCACGCAAAAGGGGATGTGCAGATAAAGGCCCAGCTTATTTGTCATCATACTTCAAAACCGCCGTAAAAGCTTCCTGGGGCACTTCTACCGTTCCGAACTGGCGCATCCGTTTTTTTCCTTCCTTTTGCTTTTCCAGGAGTTTTCTTTTTCTGGAAATATCGCCCCCATAGCATTTCGCCAGAACATCCTTGCGGTAGGCCTTGACCGTTTCCCTGGCGATGACCTTGGTTCCTACAGAAGCCTGGATGGGAACCTCAAACTGGTGCATGGGGATGATTTCCTTCAGCTTTTCACATACAAAACGGCCCCGGGCATAGGCCTTGCTCTCGTGAACGATCATGGAAAAAGCGTCCACAAGTTCCCGGTTCAAAAGCACATCCAGCTTCACCAGCCTGGAAGGCTCATAGCCGATAAACTGATAATCCAGGGAGCCGTATCCCCTGGTTTTGGACTTTAATGCGTCGAAGAAATCGTAAATGACCTCGTTAAGAGGCATCTCATATTCCAGCACGACCCTTTTTTCATTGATATATTCCATATGCTTCATGCGGCCCCTTCTCTGCTGGCAGATTTCCATGATCGAGCCGACATATTCATTTGGTATCATGATTTCCGCCTTGACGATGGGCTCTTCAAATTTGGCAATTTCCACCGCAGGAGGCAAATTGGAGGGGTTTTGGATCATTTCCACGGTTCCGTCAGTTTTGGTGATCCGGTATATAACGCTGGGCGAAGTGGTGATAATGGAAAGATCAAATTCCCGATCCAGCCGTTCCACGATGATCTCCATATGCAAAAGGCCCAAAAAGCCGCACCGAAAGCCAAAGCCCAGGGCGGTGGAGGTTTCCGGTTCAAACACAAAAGCGGCATCGTTTACCTGAAGCTTTTCCAGGGCGTCCTTGACCGCCTCATACTTTTCTCCCTCCGCCGGATAAATACCGCAGTAGACCATGGGCTGCACCTTCCGATAGCCGGGAAGGGGCGTATCGGCAGGCTCCTGATGATCGGTGATGGTATCCCCCACCCGGGCGTCGGCCACCTGTTTGATGCTGGCGGTGATATAGCCCACCTCTCCGGCCTTCAATTCCTTTACAGGTACATGATCCGGTGCGAAAATGCCCGTTTCCGTCACCTCGTAAACCTTTCCCGTCGCCATCAGACGGATCATCTGCCCTTTTCTGATTTTGCCCTCCATAACCCTGGTATAAATCACAACGCCTTTATAATTATCATAATAGGAATCGAAAATCAGCGCTTTCAGCTTCCCGTTTTCATCCCCCTTCGGAGCGGGGATCCTGTGGACGATGGCCTCCAAAAGCGCTTCTATGTTCAGGCCCTCCTTGGCGGAAACCTGGGGAGCATCCTGGGCTTCGATGGCCAGCATTTCTTCGATTTCATCGATGGCCATCTGGGGATCGGCGCTGGGCAGATCGATTTTATTGATAACCGGCAAAATCGCCAGATTTTCAGATTCGGCCAGAAACGCGTTGGCCATGGTCTGGGCTTCCACCCCCTGAGTGGCGTCTACCACCAGCAAAGCGCCCTCGCAGGCAGCCAGGCTCCTGGAAACCTCATAGGTGAAATCCACATGTCCGGGGGTATCGATCAGATTGAGTATGTATTCCTTTCCGTCCATCCCCCGGTAAACCAGCCGGGTGGTCTGAAGCTTGATGGTGATGCCTCTTTCCCGTTCGATTTCCATGTTGTCCAAAAACTGCTCCTTCATGTCCCGTTCTGAAACCAGGCCGGTTTTTTCAAGAAGCCTGTCCGCCAGGGTAGATTTTCCGTGGTCGATATGAGCGATAATGCAGAAATTCCTGATATAATCCTTATATGATCCGTTCATGGGTTGTCTCATTCCTCCAAACGCACTTGGTTTTCCGTGTTTCTATTATACGTGCAAACCCTCTGTAGCGCAAGCGGGAAGAACGCCCCCTCCTTTCCTCCGCTAGCCTTTCCTTTCTCCGTTCCTGTCCCCCGTTTCGATTTCCACGGAAAGCCCCAGGCCGCTTACCCTCACCGTCTCCTGATCCAGTCTTCTGACCTTCGGCAAAAGCGCTCCGGGCTTGTCCATCATTTCTGAATAGCCTCTGTCCACCTCCCAGAGAGCCGTCAAAAATACCACCGCCAAAAGGATCCATAAAAGCCCCTTTGCCCTTTTTTTCTCTTCAAAGCCCGTCCTTTTCATTTTTCTTTCCATCCGGCTTCTTTGGCTCTGTCCCCCATTTCCTTCGGGGCCGTTTTGCCGACCTATCATGATGACACCTCTTTTCCCTGCCAGCCTCTTTTTCTTCATCGGCGCCCCCTCAGAAGCTTTTCATCACCTCTGCCAGAACATCTCCAAGGGCTCTTCCTGTTTCTCTGACCTCTTCTATGGTATTAAGATTGTTTCCCACCTCCAAAAGCAGGCTGTGATCGGATAGATACCCGTTGAATTTATACTCCCGCTGTATGATCTTCCCTCCAAGGCCGGGATACAGGCGATTGGCCGTTTCGATCACCTGATTGGCAAAGTCCATCAGCGCGCCGGCGTTTTCATTTTTGTTGCCCACTACGATGTGAAAAGAAGAAGCGGTCTTTCCGTTGACCTTCGTCGTATCGTATTTTTTTCCCGCCGATGCGGCGTCCCGGTGCAGATCCACCACAAGGACGATATCCTCTCTGGCGGCAAGCTGATTTTTCAGCGTTTGCAGGGATCTGGAATAGGAATTGTTGTAGGAGGGGCTGTCGTGAAGGGTTTTATCGTGATATACGGTGATCCCCTTTTCCTTCAGGGCGCTTTCCAGAACATTTCCCACATCCCTGACCGTCCCCTCCTCCTGCAGCACATGGTAATTCCCGTCGCTGTAGGGCTCGTAGGAC
>CALWZU010000067.1 GCA_944386095.1 uncultured Clostridia bacterium
ACCCATACCAATCTGATTTTTGACGTGGTGGTTCCCATGCGCTTCCATATTGAGGATGAAGAGCTGAAAGAGCAGATCCAGCAGCGGGTAAGGGAAAAAATCGGTCCGTCTTATTATACGGTTATTACCGTGGATAAGGATTATCTGAACCAGGAGGGCTAGGCCTCCTGGCTGAAGCCTTGGCTTCGGGCCGGAAAACGAAAACAATCTCAGGGGTAGGGCAGAGCCCGGCGGAAAAAGCGGGGAAAAGGATGATTCAGCAAAAATGGATATAGCCAAGAAAGAAGGATAAGCCATGGTACATTTTGGAAACGACTGGGATCAAATACTGGAAGGGGAATTTCAAAAGGAATATTACCGAAACCTCAGACGGTTTTTGATCGGAGAATACCGCAGCAGGATCATTTATCCTCCCATGGAGGACATTTTCAACGCCATGAAGGCCACCGCCTATAAGGATGTAAAGGTGGTGATCCTGGGGCAGGATCCTTATCACGGCCCGGGGCAGGCTCACGGCATGTGCTTTTCCGTAAGAAAAGGCGTTCCCGCCCCTCCTTCTCTTGTGAATATTTACAAGGAGCTTGCTGCTGATATTCCCGGCTTTCAGGCCCCTTCCCACGGGTATTTGATGTCCTGGGCAAAGCAGGGGGTGCTTATGCTCAACGCCGTGCTGACGGTTCGGGCGGGAGCGGCCAATTCTCATAAGGGAAAGGGCTGGGAACCGTTTACGGATCAGGTGATCCGGCTGCTTGACCAGCGGCAGCAGCCCATGGTATTTTTGTTATGGGGAGCTAACGCCAAGGCTAAGGGCGCCCTTGTGACAAATCCCCGGCATCTGGTGCTGACGGCGGCTCATCCAAGCCCTCTTTCGGCGTTCAATGGTTTTTTTGGCTGCAAGCACTTTTCAAAGACCAATGCCTTTTTACGGCAAAACGGAATGGAGCCCATCGACTGGCGGATCCCGGAATAGGGGATGTTTCTCCCGCCGGGCTTGCGGATCCTTGCTGTTTTAAAAAGACTGCCTGATCATTTTAAGGCTGCAAATGAAAAAAGAGAAGGAGTGAAAGAAATGAACAAAACCTATCCCTTTGAACAAAGCCCGCTTCCCTACGAAGCCGACGCCCTGGAGCCGTATATTGACCGGCAGACCGTGCAGGTCCACTATAACGGCCATTACAAAAGCTATGTGGACAATCTTAACGCCGCCTTGGAAAAGTCTCCGGAATATCAGAACCTGACCCTTGAGGATATTCTCAAAAAGCCAAACGACATCGCCTCTGAGGTAAGGACGCCTATTGTCAGAAACGCAGGAGGGGTTTACAACCATATGCATTATTTTAACGGCATGACAAAGGACGGGGCGGAAGGCCCGGACCCCGACAGCGAACTGGCCAAGGGGATCGATGACTTTTTTGATTCCTTTGAAAATTTCCAAAAGGAATTTTCCGCTGCCGCCGCAGGCGTTTTTGGCTCCGGATATGCCTGCCTTGTGGCTTCTCCCCAGGGCTGGCTTCAGATCATGACCTTTTCCAATCAGGATGTGCTGCCCATTTCCCATGGCTATGTGCCTCTTTTGACGCTGGATGTATGGGAGCATTCCTATTATCTGAAGTATCAAAACAAGCGGGCGGATTACATTGCCGCCTGGTGGAAGGTGATCAACTGGCAGGCCTGCGAAAAAGCATATAAGGAAGTGGCCGACAAGCTCAAGCCTTTCAGCTTTGAAGATATGATGCGCTGATGAAAAAAAACGGCGCCGAAGAAG
Source organism: uncultured Clostridia bacterium (assembly GCA_944386095.1). Classification (GTDB taxonomy): domain Bacteria; phylum Bacillota; class Clostridia; order Peptostreptococcales; family Anaerovoracaceae; genus CALWZU01. The sequence goes on from CALWZU010000067.1 coordinate 1,766, forward strand.
CCTCCCTCTGGCGGCACTTCGGCGCTTTTGCTTTTTGGGAAGGAAAAAGAAAAGCCGGAGGTTTTATGTTACCCTTTCCCGGAGTATGGCCGGATCCGCGTGCCAATAATCGGCAAGCCTGCGGCACTGTTCTTCTTTTTGGGGATTGGGCCTGCCGGAATATACGGCCCGGATCATGATGTTTTTAGCCGTGTGTTCAAGGCTGGTAAATTCGATCATGGAAACATCATAGCCCCAGCTTTCCAGCTTCAGCATGCGGAAGGTATCGGTCAGGATGGCGGAAAACCGTTCCCGCAGGATCCCCTGGGAAAGCAGGGGCGCATGAAGCTCGTTTTGCAGCTGCGGGAACAGCTCATGCTGGCAGCAGGGGACGGAAAGGATCACCGAGGCCTGCCAGCTGTGGGCGTGGAGCAGGGCAAAATCCGTGGCTGTATCGCAGGCATGAAGGGTCACCACCATATCGGCGGATGTTCCCTCATACATGGCGATATCCCCCACTTCAAAATGGAGGCTTTCATATCCCAGCTCCATGGCTACCTGGTTGCAAAAATTCACCACGTCCTCCTTCAGATCCAGGCCTGTGATTTGAATATCCCTTCCCAGCTGGATTTTCAGGAAATGATAAAGGGCAAAAGTCAGGTAAGCCTTGCCGCAGCCGAAATCGACGATTTTCAGGGTCCTGTCTCCGGGCAGGTGGTCCAGGACGTCTGCGGTAATTTCCAAAAAACGATTGATCTGACGGAATTTTCCGTAATGCTTTTTCAAAACCTGCCCCTGTTGGTTCATAACGCCAAGGCGTACCAGGAAGGGACAGGGGATGCCGTCGGGGATCAGGTAATGCTTCGCTTTGTTGTGAGACAGGCTGGGCATTTTTTTTGTGGGGGATTTTTTTTGAATACGGGGACGGTCAGGATGGGAAGCCAGGATCTGATAATCCGCCTGTGTGGTAAAGAGATTGGCCTGCTTGAAATAAAGGCGCATCATTTCTTCGAAAAGGCGGCAAAGCTCATCCGGATCCAGGTTCTCATGGAGAGCCTTTTTTTCATAAGAATATTCCGCCTGATACATCATGCCTTCCCGAAGGGAAACAGGCCGCACGGTGACTTTGTTCAGGGGCTGGCTTTTTTTTCGCTTGCTGCCGAGGACAAGGCTGATCAGGCTCCCTTCATCCAGGCAGCGGCGCAAAAGATCGGTCATGCTATTCATTTTGCTGAGTGCCTCCTTTTTTTTCGGCAAAGCGTTTTGCCTGCTCCTTCAAAAGGATCTCCCGGATCTCATCGGTGAGCTGATTGAGCCGGACTCTGTCCAGAGCGGCGGTATCGATGGGAGGCAGGACGGTGATATCCACATGGGCAGGCTTGATCCAGCCGTGATTTTTTTCGTAAATTTTATAGGTCCCATCGATCAGAAAGGGAACGATCGGGCATTTCACCTTCGTGGCCATCCGGAAAGCGCCCTGCTTGAAGGGCCCGATGCTGTCGCACTGGCTGCGGGTACCCTCGGGAAAAACATAAATATCCTTTCCGCCCTCCAACAGCTTTTCCGCCTTTTGGACGGCCCGCATGGCTTCCTTGGCGTTTTCTCTGTCAACGAAAACGCAGTCCAGATTCTGCATCCATCCGGACAGGAAGGGAACCTTCTGAAAGCCGCTTTGCCCCATAAAGGCTCTTGGCTTGTCCATGGCGCCAAGAAGGGAGATGATGTCGTAATAGCCCTGATGGTTGCCCACAAGGACGCAGGGGCTTTTGGGGATGTTGGAAAGGCCGGTGACCGTAACGGTCACGCCGCTGTAGAATAAAATGGTCTTTGCCCACCACCGGGTAATGCGGCGGACGCTTTTTTCTCTTTTTTCCAGGCGGCGGGGATCGCCGGAGGCCTTGCGGGCTTTGTTCAATACCATAAAGGGGCTGACCAGGATCAGCTCCACCCCGCATAAAAACATGGCGATGATCGTTCTGATGATATACATAGGCGTTTCTCCTTGCTCTTATATGGAAAGGGATGATTCCGCCCCGGGGCCGGATTTCAAAAGGCTGTGAATTCCGGCGGCGGGACGGGGATAGGTAAAAGCATAAAATCAGTTTACCAAAGGCAGGGAAAAAAGACAAGCTTTCCGGGAAGGAGAAAATGCGGCGGCTATGGCAGTGAAGGAGGCTCTACCGGTAGGGGTTGACAAAGGGTACGCCAAGGAACTGAGCCACGGAAACGGAAAGGTTGGAGGCGATCAGCTCGATGTTGTCCTTGATCCACTGGGCGTCAAAATAGTTGTCGTGGTAGGCGGTTTCCACAAGGACCGACGGTGCGCTGGTACGCCGCAGCTCCGCCAGGGAGGTGGTGGGGATGGTGTTGACCAGGGATGGATCCGGATAGATCAGCTTCAGGTTTTCGCTGAAAATATCCGCCGCTTCCTCTCCCCTGACGCTGTAGGCATAATAATATACATCGGGCCCCTGAAGGGCGCCGGAAAGGTAATCGGGAGCGGCGTTGGAGTGCAGGGCAAGATGCAAATCGAACCCGCCGGCGTTGGATTCTCGGATGGCCTGGGCCAGGCTGGCGTTCGGATTGTTGCGTATGACGGTAATGCCGCTGGCGTAAAGGTAGGGAATCATGGCGTCGGCGATCAGGTTCATGTAATATTCTTCCGTGCCGCCGTTGATATAAAGATTGAATTCCTGCACAGAGGGACTCAGATAAACAGAAGGCATAGAGACTTCACTCCTTTATGTAAAATCAGGGGAAGGGAGGCTGAGAGCGTCTTTGAGATTTCAGTCTCCCCTTTATGTAAAGAATATGAAGGAGGGGGGGAAAAAGTGAAGCCCCAAAGGAGAATGAAAGAAAAACTTTGAAAAAGACATGTAAAGGATGAGACAAGGGCTGGCTGGGAAGGAGAAAAGGATCCTGGAAAAAGAGAAAAGGATCCTGGAAAAAGAGAAAAGCCTATTAAAGTCATTCCGGCTTCAAGAGGCTTTTGAGGAAAAGGCGGGAGGATTCAGTCCTCAAGGACCGCCTGCCCCAGGACCTTTCCGATAGAATCGTTGATGACCAAAGTGGCCTGGCTGTCATAGGCGGTTTGAGATTTATTGATCAGCACAAGGTTTTTTCCCTTAAAGTAGCGAATCAGTCCCGCGGCAGGATACACCACAAGAGACGTACCCCCGACGATGAGGGTATCTCCATGGCGTATGGCCTCTACCGCGCCGGAGAGGACTTTTTCATCCAGCATTTCTTCGTAAAGCACGACATCCGGCTTGATGATGCCGCCGCAGAGGGGACATCTTGGCGTTCCCTCCTGGGCCAGGATGTCGGAAAGCTCATAGGAGGCGCCGCATTTCATACAGGTGTTTCTGAGTACGGAGCCGTGAAGCTCATAAACCTTCTGGCTGCCTGCCAGCTGATGGAGACCGTCGATGTTCTGGGTGATCACCGCGGAAAGCTTTCCCTGTTTTTCCAGCTCTGCCAGGGCGTAGTGAGCGGCGTTGGGCTTGGCCTTTGGATAGACCATGTTTTTCTTGTAATAATCGAAAAAAATATCCGGATAGCGCTGGAAAAAGGAATAGCTGATGATTTCCTCCGGGGATCTGCCGTATTCCTGACGGGCATTGTAAAGCCCCGTTTCGGAGCGGAAATCCGGGATGCCGCTTTCGGTGCTGACGCCTGCGCCGCCAAAAAAGACGATGGAGCTGCTGTTTTGCAGGATTTCTTTAAGCTGTTTGATCTGATCCATATGTATCCCTTCTTTCTGGTGTTGTGGGATCAAAAGCCCTGAGGGCGGGCCGGCTATTTTATTCCTTCGAAAGGAGCTTGGGGACCCTGGGCGCTCTGAGCTTGGCGGTGCCCCGGACGCCGGAGCCGAGCAAAGGCCGGCAGTACAGACGGAAGTCGTCGGTAATATGGTTGCCCTTTTCGTTGATAAATTCATCCGGCATAGATTTGGCAAGGCGGGCTACCCTGGAAAGCTCTGTCAGGTGATAGTCTACGGAATAATTTCCCGTGCGCTCGATGGTCACGGAACCGTTTTTCCCGCCCCATACAGCAAATTGAACGGCTCTTTCCCCTACCTCTCTGGCTTCGTTTCGGTCCACATCGGAAACGCATTCGAAGAAGGATCTTTGCAGATATCCGAAGGTATCGCAGCGGATCCGCCCTGAAATATGTTTTTTCAGCTCTGCCACCAGGGCTTCTCCTACCGCCCCTGTTCCGGAAAGGGAGACGTTCCCGTGGGGATCTATCTCCAGATCCTTTTTCAGGGAAGCCACAAGCAGCTGGCCGTCCTCGCCCCGGATGCCTTCGGAGACGGCGATGATGCATCTGCCGTATTTGGCGTAAACCTCTTTGACATCCTCTACGAACTGATTCATATGGAAGGGCCGTTCAGGCAGATAGATCAGATGAGGGCCGTCGTCGTTAAATTCCTGGGCAAGACCGGAGGCGGCGGTCAAAAAGCCTGCGTCTCTTCCCATAACGACGCCGATATAAATGCCGGGCAGGGCTTTGACATCCAGGTTGATGCCTTTAAAAGCCTGCACTACGAAGCGGGCGGCGGAGCCATAGCCGGGGGTGTGGTCGTTTTCCCTCAGGTCGTTGTCGATGGTTTTGGGAATGTGGATGCAGACCATGTCATAGTTGGCAAGCTTGGCTTCTTCACTGACGATCCGCACCGTATCGGCGGAATCATTGCCGCCGATATAGAAGAAATAGCGGATGTCGTGAACCGCCAATACCTTGAAAATCTTTTGGCAGAATTCCTTGTCAGGTTTGATTCTGGTGGAAAACAGGGCGGAGGAGGGGCAAAGGGCTACCTGCTCCAAATTGTGGGTGGTTTCCTGGGTCAGATCAAGGAATTCTTCCTTGACGATTCCTTCTACGCCGTTGACCGCACCGTAGACCTTGGTGATCTGGTCGTATTTGCGGGCTTCCTGAATCACGCCCACAAGGGTCTGGTTGATGACGGCGGTAGGGCCGCCTCCCTGGGCGATCAGCACTTTACCTGTAAGGGACATATGACATCCTCCTTTTCAGATGAATTACAAGGTTTGGTAAGTTTTTATATGGTATATTTTATCAAATCCCCCGGTTAAAGTAAATCGTCTGTTTTTTTGACAAGAAGAGAAGAGATGTATATAATATAAAGGTTAAATCCGCTTTTAAAAGCGAAAGAATCGAAAAATGCGAGGGGGTATGATTTTTATGCGCATCAGCATCAGCCGGACGAAATTAGGCGTCTGTGCTGCGATCGTTTTTTTCCTGGTTGCCTTTGGATGGCAGCTTTCGGTTTTTGCTCTTGAAGAGGAATCCCAGCAAACCGTCCCGGAGGCGGCAGCTCAAGAGGACGAGCTTCAGAGCCAGCCTCAGGAGACTGAACAGGGGCTTCAAACCGAAGAAGGGGCTCAGGGACAGACGGAGCAGGAAACCGTAACCCAGGGGGCCCTGAACCAAAATGAGACGGACCTTTCCTCCGGGGATGAGGAAGATACGACCCAGAGCGCCATACAGACGCCTGCTTCATGGGAGCTTTCCTATGACGCAAACGGCGGAAGGGGACAGCTTCCTGAGAGCCTCACCTGCACCGCCGGCCAGCAGATTAGCCTTGAAGATGGAGAGGGCATGACAAGATCGGATTACTTCTTCCTTGGGTGGGCCCTTTCTCAGGACGCAAAGGAGCCTCTTTGGCAGAAAGGGGAAATTCTTTCTGCGGACAAGCTGGCTCAGGCGGCGGAAAAAGAAGGGCAGGATACACAGGAAGGAATCGTCCTTTACGCAGTCTGGATGGAGATCCAGTCTCATACGGTCACGTATATTGACGGAGACAGTCAGACCACGGAAACGGTCAGCACCGGGGAATATCCCAGCCAGGTGCCTGCCGCCGGAGAAAAGCAGGAGGATCCCCAGAAGCAGCCCCAGGAGGATCAGGAGGCCGAAGATGAGGAGGCGCCTGACCAGGACGAGGAAACAGAAACCAGGGGTCCCTTCCTGGGATGGGAGGATGAAGAAGGAAACCTGGTGGATCCCGCTGCCGTTCAGATTTTTGAAGACCGTGTATTTACCGCTTCCTACGGAGTGGTTCTCAACAGCCAGGATCACATGGCCTATATGAACGGCCCCAGCGACGGCACCTTCCAGCCGGATTCTCCTTTGAGCCGGGCTGAAGCGGCCCAGATGCTTTATTCCCTGATAGAGGAAAAGGAAGAGCCTACGGTTTCCTTTACCGACGTGGCATCCGACATGTGGTATGCCCCCGCCATCAATACCATGGCGTCCATGAACCTGCTCAGCGGATACGGAGACACCTTCGCTCCGGAACGGGAAATCACCCGGGCGGAATTTGTGACCCTTTTGTCCCGTTTTTATCCGCTGGAAGAAAGCAGCCGTAATTTCACCGACGTTCCCGCCGATCACTGGGCCCTCGGGGCGATCCGCTCCGCTGCGGAAAAGGGCTGGACAAGCGGTTATCCCGACGGCACCTTCCGGCCGGATCAGTCTATCTCAAGGGCTGAAACCGCTGTGATGATGAACCGGGTGCTGGAAAGGTCCGCCGATAAAAACACCGTGGAAAACAGCGGAAATACCAGGATCTTTATCGACCTTCAGCCGGATCACTGGGCCTATTATGAAATCATGGAGGCTTCCTGTCCCCATGACTATGTGAAAAACCAGGGACAGGCAGAGACCTGGACGAATGTGGAAAGCGTTTCTGCGGCGCTGGCTCCCGGCTTTTACAACACAAACGGCAATCTGTACCTTGTGAAGGATAACGGACAGTTTGCCAGAAATGAAACAGTAGGAGCCTTCAGCTTTGATCGTTATGGCCGTTACACCACGGGAGACGCTCAGCTGGATCAGTATATCGTTTCCATTATCGGCAGCGTGACCACGCCGGAAATGACCCAGGAGCAGAAGCTCAGAGCTCTGTATAATTATGTGAGAGACAATTATTCCTATCTGAAAAGGCCTTTGATCAGCGCGGGCCAGACCGGATGGGAAAACGGCTATGCCCTTGAAATGCTTCAGCTGGGAAAGGGAAACTGCTATAGCTTTGCCGCTACCTTCTATCATCTTTCAAAGGCCTTGGGCTATGATAACAATACGGTAGTCGGGGTAGTGGGAACCAGGCGTTCGCCCCATGGATGGGTAGAGATCCGCATGAACGGCGGCCTGTACATGTTTGATACGGAACTGGAAATGGCCTACAGAGCAAAGGGCGATTACCGGTTTAATTTGTATAAGATGACCTACGGCAATACGCCTTTCATTTACATCAAGTCATAAGCGGGGAAACAACTCTATGGTATTCAGCTCAGCGATTTTCTTATTTGTTTTTTTCCCCCTTGTCTTTGGAACCTATCATCTGATTCCCGGGATGAAGGCGAAAAACCTTCTTTTGGCGATTGCCAGCGTGATTTTTTACGCCTTTGGCAATCCCGCCTACACCCTGCTTTTACTCGCTTCGGTGGTTTGCAATTACGCCTTTGGCTGTATTCTCTCCGGCGGTTTTTCCCGCCGGAGGGCGGCTCTGGCGGCGGCGGTGGTGCTGAATGTCGGTTTTTTGTGCGTCTTTAAATATCTGGATTTTTTCATTGAAAACATAAACGCAGTCACAGGCCTAGGACTTCCGCTGGTGGGCATAGCGCTCCCGGTGGGGATTTCCTTTTATACCTTTCAGGGAATGTCCTATGTGATCGATGTTTACCGGGACAGGCAAATGGGCAGCAGAAGCTTTTCCAAGCTTCTTTTATATATTTCCTTTTTCCCTCAGCTGGTGGCGGGCCCTATTATCAAGTTTCATGACATCTCCCCTCAGCTTGACCGCCGGGTCTGCACGATGGAAGACACGGCTCTGGGATTGCGGCGCTTTATCGTAGGCCTTGGGAAAAAGCTTTTGATCGCCAATACCATGGGCTATACCGCCGACGCCGTATTCGCTCTGGGGGAAAGCGATATGAATGCGGCTCTTGCCTGGACGGGAGCGATTTGCTATACCCTTCAGATTTATTTCGATTTCAGCGGCTATTCGGACATGGCTCTGGGGCTTGGAAGGATATTCGGGCTGCGCTTTGCGGAGAACTTCCGCTATCCCTATGCTGCCTGCGGTATAAGGGACTTCTGGAAGGGCTGGCATATTTCTCTGACCTCCTGGTTCCGGGAATATCTTTATATCCCCCTTGGAGGGAACCGAAAGGGCAGGCTGAGGACCAGCCTGAACAAGCTGATCGTATTTTTTACCACCGGTATATGGCACGGAGCCAACTGGACCTTTGTGATCTGGGGCATGTGGCACGGGCTTTTGAGCGTCCTTGAAGATATGAAGATAATCCCTGTGGACAAGTGGAAGGGCTCTTTTTTGGGAAGGGCGGCCGGCCATGTATATACCATGCTGGCGGTCATCCTGGGCTTTGTGGTGTTCCGGGCCGATACCCTGTCTCAGGCATGGCTTGTGATCTCCAATATGTTTACGGGCTTTACCATGACGGCCCAGCAGCAGATTCTGACCCATCAGCTGTGCTATCCTCTGTTTCTTTTCGGGATGGCAGGCGCCTTTGTGCTTTCTCTGCCGGTTTTGCCCTTTTTCCGGGAAAAGGCCGAAAAATCCGGACAGACTGGGAGAAAGCTGTTTGAAGGGGCATCCTTTGTCCTGGGGGCGTGTCTTTTTGTTTTATGTCTTTTGAATCTGTCCTCGGCCACCTATAATCCCTTTATTTATTTCCGGTTTTGAGGTAAGGAGGAAGAACTGCTATGAAGGGAAAAAAAATCGGATATGCTGTATTCATCCTGTTCTTCTTTATCCTGTGCTGCGTTCCCTCTCTTGGCATGCTGGTAGGCAAACAGGCTCAGCCCGCCGCAAACGAGATCCTGGCGGCGCCTCCCAGCCTCTTTGACCCTGAGGGGGGCTGGAACTCTCAAGTACTGCAGCAGGCTACGGATTATATAGCCGACCGTTTTGCCTTCCGGCAGGAGATGGTCAGCGTCAACGGCTTTTTGCAAGCCAAGCTCTTTGGCCGCTCCGCCGCCGATCAGGTGCTGGTGGGAAAAGAGGACTGGCTGTTTTACGATGAAACAAAGGGGGATTATCTGAGAACCCAGGTTCTTTCCCAAAGAGAAATTCAGGGGATCGCCCGGTCTCTCAAGCTGATCCAAAACAGCTGTGAAGAACAGGGGATCCAGTTTCTGTTTATGACCGCGCCCAATAAAAATTCTTTGTATCCCCAGTATATGCCGGATGTGGGAAAGCCCCTGGAAAAGGAAAAAAATCTGACGCTTTTGCAGAGGGCTTTAGAGAAAGAAGGGGTAAGGTATCTGGATCTGGAGTCGCTGTTTTTGCAGCAGGATGAAATCCTGTATTTTCACGGGGATTCTCATTGGAACAACAAAGGGGCGGCCTTTGCCAGAGACTGGATCATGGAGGCTCTTGGAAGGCAGGAGGAGATGAAATGGTCACAGCAGCCCTATACCCTTAAAAAAACCCACCTGGGAGATCTTTATGAAATGCTTTATCCCAAGGGAAAAGGCCTTGAGGAGGAAGTGCATTTTGAAAGGGATTTTGCCTATGAGGATGTTTCCGGGCAGGAGGGCGATGGAGACCGGATGCTGATTCAGACCCTTTGCCAGGGAAAAGAAGGGGCTCTTTATATGTTCCGGGATTCTTTCGGGAACGCCTTATACCCTTTTTTAGCGGATTCCTTTGGCAGCAGCGTCTTTTCCAGAAGCATACCCTATGATGTTTCCGGGGCGGTCAAAAGCGGAGCCGACACGTTGATGATCGAAATTGTGGAGCGGAATATCTCCTGGCTGAAAACCTACGTGCCTCTTATGCAGGCGCCTCCGGCCGACCCGCAGGAGCTGGGGGAAGCTGGCAGCGCTGAGGTTTGCGGAAGCGCCCGGGCCGTTATAGAAAGTCCCTGTGATTTGGAGGGCTGCCTGAAAATTTCCGGCAGCTACAGCCTGAAGGAGCCGGGAGATGATGACAGAGTCCTGATCAGCGGCGGCGGCGCCTGGTATGAGGCTTTTCCCATCGGCTCGGAAGAAGGGGAACTGGTTTTTACAGCCTATCTGCCTTTGGAGGAGAACAGGGGAAACTGGCAGATTCTTGTGGGAAAGGATGGACTTTGGAGCAGGATCCATGTTACAATAGGAGAAAATTGAAAAAAGAAGGGTGATCAGATCGAATGAAAAACAGATGGAAGTTATTATTTGCCTGCCTTTTAACGGCCTGCCTGATTTTGACAGGCTGCGGCGGCAATGAAGACCAAAAAGAAGAAGAAAAGGATCAAAATACGACCAAAAGCGCTGTAGAGCAGGTCACGGAGAGCGCCATCACCCAGGGCGCCGTAGCGGCCCAGGATCAGCAGTCCCAGACCCAGGAGCCCCAGGACCAGCCCTCTCAGCAGACGCAGAGCAAGCCGGCTTCTTCCCAGAACACTCAGAAGCAGACCCAGGCCTCTTCAGCGCCCGCTTCTGAACCTCAGCAGTCCGCTCCCGCCGCCCAGCCGGAACCGGAGCCTGCGCCGGAGCCGGAACCCGCGCCTGAACCTCAGCCTGCGCCGGAGCCTCAGCCCGCTGCTCCGACTAAAGCGGATGCGGCAGCTTATATCGGGCAGAGCAAGAGCGCCCTGGTATCAGCTATCGGTTCTCCTAATTCCTCCGCTTACGCCCCCAGCTGCATGGGCGCAGGGGAAGACGGCGAGCTGCACTATAACGGGTTTACGGTATATACCTATAGAGAAAACGGTTCTGAAACCGTAACAGACGTTCTGTAAAAAAAGAGGCTCCTGTCTTTGCAGGTAAAAATCCTTTTTAAGCAAAAGATGCCTAGGGAAAATCCAAAGGCATCTTTTTGATTTTTGAGAGTTTTATTTTGAGAGATGAAAATGACGATTTTCAAAAGGAGGATTTAATGATTTTCTTCTGAAATAAACCCGGCGGAAGGATTTTCCCCCTGGTCTTCCGATGGGCCTTGGCCCGCAGCCGCCTTTTTCTTTTCTCTTTTTTCTTCTCTTTTCTGAAACAGTCTGAGAAGAAGGTCGATGAGCAGAGAGGAGACGGTAACCGTTATAAGGGAAAACACGATACGATTCAGGGGAATATAGGAAAGGGACAACATCAGTACCGTAAAATCCGTGACAAGGTAAGCTCTTGCCAGACGGCAGTGCAGAAGCTTTGATATGACCAGAGCCAGGGCGTCGTCACCGCCGGAAGATGCGCCGAAGCGAACCACAAAGCTGACGCCGGTCCCCACAAAGACGCCTCCAGCCAAAGACGCAAGCAGCGGCTGATGAGCAAGGCTGGGGAGCAGGGGCGGAAACAGCTCCCAGAACCAGAAGAAGAATGCCAGGCTCAGTGTGGCGGCGATGGACATTTTCAAAAAATCCTTTCCGAGGAACTTGAAGCCCAGGGCATAGCAGGTCAGATCCAAAACCGGGGAAAGTATGGCGGGAGGCAGGCCGAACCAGTGATTTAAAAGCAGGATCATGCCCAGTACGCCGCCTTCGGTAATACCCGATTGCTGGTGAATGTTATAAAGGCCAAAGGAAAGAATGGCCGTTCCCAAAAGGATGGAAAGGATTTTTTCCTTGGTAAACACAGGTTTTTTTTCATCGGAGGGAAGCCCGGGATTTGTTTTTGGATCAAGGGCCGGATTTTCAGGAGTTGAAATTTTTTGGGAATGCATGGTTTTCTCTCGCAACAGGGGGCAATGCTATGATATGCCGCCGAAAATTCCCCTGGTTTTTGAAAAAAGGGTTTTTCGGCCGCCCTTCAGATGAGGTGCCATCCGAAAGGCGGCCTGTGTCACTGGAAAAACCTTTTTCAAAGCCTTTGGGGGTTATAACTTCTATCGATGATAAGTTTAAACTATGGTATAATACTAGAGTCAAGAGAAAAATGGAAAATTTTTTTAATTGGCTGTTTCTTTTTTGCGTAAGGAAAAAGCTCGTTTTTTCTAACGGCTTATGATGTGATACAGAAAAGGAGGAAAGGATGAAGGATTATTATACCATCGGGGAAATATCCCGCCTTTACGGGATCGGAGCGGATTCCCTGCGTTATTACGAAAAAATGGGAGCCATACGGCCCAAGCGGGGAGAAAACGGTTACCGATATTACAGCATGAAGGATATATACCGGCTGAATATTATAAGAGACCTTCTTTATCTGGGGTTTTCCATGGAACAGATCAGCGTCTATCTGAACCGGCAGGATTTGTCTTCTTCCCTTGCGCTTTTTGAGCAGGCGGTTTTGGAGATCCAAAGAAAAAAGGCTGAACTGGAGGAAATGGAAAAAGTCATCAAAAAAAGGCTGGAAAGGATCCGGGGCTTCGGCGGCAGGCTCTGGCAGGATGGAGCTCAGGCCTGTGAGGGACCGCGGATCGTGGAGTATCCCCAAAGAGACTGCCTTCGTCTTGACAGAAAAGCCCGAAAGGATGAGGAGCTGGATTTTCTGTTAACAAGCCTTTACAGGAGCTGGCAGGAGGGTATTTTGGATTTTGGCGATCATATCAGAGGCGGGATCATGCACATGGAGGATATTGAAAAAGAAATCTGGGGGCTGTATCACGGCGTATTTTTGCTGCTGGAAAAGGAGGATCATCCCGGAGAAAAAGAGACGCTGCCTGCGGGGAGGTATCTGAGCCTGGTTTACCGGGGAGGCTATGAGCAGCTTCCTTTGCGTCTGAAGGAGCTTACGGCCTTTGCCAGGGAAAAGGGGCTTGCCACGGGGCGGGAGGTGCTGGAGCTGTACCGGATCGATAACCATGACACCTCCCAGCCCCGGGAATTCGTCACGGAGCTGGCGGTTTTACTTTGCTGAAGGAGCGCCGCCCTGGGTTTTACCGAGCCTTTTCCATGTGATTGACCAGGGAGCCGATCCCCTGGATCTCGCAGCGGATCTCATCTCCCGGCTGTAAATATCGGGGAGGCGTAAAGCCCATACCTACCCCTGCCGGCGTACCGGTCATGATCATATCGCCGGGATAAAGCCGGTAGCCCTGAGACAGGTCGCTGATGATCTGAGGAACGTTTCTGATCAAATCACGGGTGTTGCCGTTTTGGCGAAGCTCTCCGTTGACATAGGAGCGTACATCCAGTTCCAGAGGCAGCGGGAATTCCTTTTTTTCTACGATCCAGGGGCCTATAGGACAGTGGCTGTCCAGGCTCTTGCCTCTGAACCAGTTCACATGGCGCTTTTGCAGGTCCCTGGCGGAAATGTCGTTTCCGATGGTATAGCCGAAAATCAGATCCTCTGCTTCTTCCGGAGAAAGATCGACTCCTTCCTTTCCGATCACGACGCAAAGCTCCGCTTCATAATCGATTTCCTTTGTGAGATGAGGGTGTAAAAGAATGACGCCTTCCGGCCCGTTGCAGGGGTAGGCGGCTTTGGTGAAATAAATGGGATATTCCGGCGCCGTATCCTTTGGTCCCCCGGTAATGCCCTTGATTTCCTTCACATGCTCCAGATAGTTTTTTCCAAGACACACGATATTGCGCCGGGGACGGGGGATGGGAGAAAGAAGCCTTTCCCTCTGATAAGGCTGAAACCTTTCTTTGGGAATGCGCCGGAAAAGAGATTCCAGCTTTTGAAAATGATCGATGATCTGAAGAGTGGAAAGGCAGCCCGTTTGAGCCAGCTGCTTATGCAAGGGATCGGGGAGCTTTTCAGCCAGCCTCATGACAGGGAAAAAGGAAAGATCATCCTTGTCGATGAGACAGGCCTGGGGTTTTTCATTTATCATGATCGTTGCGAAATTCATAGGGATTCCTCCTGTATCCGTATTTTGATTTTCGTTTTTCCTTCCCGCCGGATACCAGGCTGGAAGGCGATTGTCATCGCCGGGGGAAAGGAAAAGATGATTTATGTATTATACCATCAATGACCGGTCTGTGACAGGGAAAAAACGCAGCGGCAGGAGATTGACAAATAATGGAAATTTCTGTATCATTAAAGCATGGAATTATTTGGAAATCAAGAGACAGCCATGTCCCTGGAAGCTTTTTCCTTGGCACGGCTTGGGGGTATTTTGCCTCTTTTAGGTTATCTGGCCTTTTGGGATGTGAAAACCCGGCGGGTTTTAAAACAGGGATGCGCGGCGGTTGTCCTGATGGGGGGATTATATTTTTTCAGCTTTGCGTTGCCGCTCATACAGGCCGGAGAAAGCAGGCTTATCATAACGGCGTTTTTCTATCATGGGGGAGGCGGCGTGATGGCGGGCGCTTTGTTTTTGGCTCTTGCCCTTTTATGGGGAGGAATCGGAGGAGGAGATGTGAAGCTGATGGCCTGTATGGGAGCGGCTCTTGGCTTTTCAGCAGCTCTGGAGACGGCCCTGATGGGATTTTTGCTTTCCGGGATCTGGGCCTTTGGCCTTGTGGCGGGCCGGATTTTCTTTTTTGTGATAAAGGGAATGAAAGAAACGCCTTCGGGCTTATCGGGCTTAGATAAAGGCCGGTTGACAGATAGGGAGGCAAAAAGAATAAAGGAATCTGTTTTCGGGGGCAGCCTTCCATGGATCCCCTTTCTCTTTTTCGGGGCGGCCTTGCTTTTTTTGCAAAAAACCTTATACTGATTATGTAAAGATAAACTGAATTATGTAAAGACAAACCGAAAATTTTCGTGATTTTCCAAAGAAAACAGAGAGGGAAATATGTTAGAAGTCAGACATTTGATAGAACCTACGGACTTCAGTACCCAAGAGCTGGATGACCTTTTTTCCCTTGCCGATCATGTCATACAGGATCCAAAGCGCTATGGATCTCAGTGCAAGGGCAAAATTCTGGTGACCCTTTTTTATGAACCAAGCACCAGGACCCGGTTTAGCTTTGAGGCGGCCATGATGCGCCTTGGGGGAAACATTCTGGGCTTTTCCGATCCGGATTCCAGTTCTGTCGCAAAGGGGGAAAGCATTCCCGATACCATCCGTATCGTCAGCGGCTATGCGGATATCGCGGTGATGCGCCATCCCATCGAGGGCGGACCGAAGGCTGCCTCCCTTTATTCCCGGATCCCTGTCATCAATGCGGGAGACGGGGGCCATCAGCATCCCACCCAGACCCTGACGGATCTATATACGATCCGGGCGAAAAAGGGCAGGCTGGATCATCTGACCATAGGGATCTGCGGAGACCTGAAGCATGGCAGGACAACCCATTCCCTGGCTATGGCGATGTCCCGGTATCCGGGAAACCGCTATGTTTTGATTTCACCTGAGGAGCTGCGGATGCCTTCTTATATCCTGGAGGAGCTTGACAGAAGCGGCAGCGCCACCTATCGCCAGGTTAAAACCATAGAGGAGGCCATCGGCCAGCTGGACATCCTTTATATGACAAGGGTGCAAAGAGAGCGCTTCAGCGATCCAAAGGAGTATGAAAGGGTGAAGGACGCCTGTATCTTAACGGTGGAAAAAATGAAGGCGGCCCCTTCTGACATGATCGTTTTGCATCCCCTTCCCAGGGTGAATGAAATTGAACCGGAGGTGGATCAGGATCCCAGAGCCTGTTACTTCCAGCAGGCGGAAAACGGGATGTATGTCAGGATGGCGCTTCTGATGACGCTGTTGGATGAAACAGGGGATTTTTATAAAGGAAAAATCGTTCATGTGAACCGGCCCATGATCTCAGTGGTAGAAACCGAGATCTGCCAGAATCCCAAGTGCATCACCCATTATGAAGCTGCCCTGCGGCAAAGGTTTGTGACCCTTTCCAACGGAACCAGGCTGTGCGATTATTGCGGAGCGGTCCTTGAAAAAAGCAAAGGGGAAAAGTAAAGCTAAAGCCTGTTAAGGCGATTTTACGCGGGATACGGTGCAACCCTTTAATTGGGTTACGCCGTTTTCTCGTTTTTAACTATCTTTCCGTTCAAATTCTATCTTCTCTCGATTGAAATATTCAATTAAAAGCCTTGTGCAATCAGTGAGTTGACGTGTGCCGGAGTATTCGGGGCATTCCAATTCTATATCCATAGACTGGAGCTTCCTTTCAACCTCTATAAAATTGCTCGCATAGATATTTTCCTCCTCTTTATTAAGCTGTCAGCCTGTAATCCTGCGGATTGGTCCGTACTTTTTTCACCAATTTCTGGATTTCTTCTGCTGAGGGAATGTCAATCAGCCCAGCCGCCGTAAAGTATATATCCACCTTTACATAGCAGTGCTCACTTGACGAATGTTATCATATATGATAACATTTATAATAAAGAGTGTTTGGAGGTGCTTCTATGACGGA
>CALWZU010000068.1 GCA_944386095.1 uncultured Clostridia bacterium
CAGAGATACCCTGGTCTGGCTGCCGTCAAAGGCCTCTTTAAGAGAAATTTCCATCTCCGCCTGAATGTCCCCTGCAGCCGGCTGAGAAGCAAACCCTCCGTGACAGCCGCCTCCGCAGCCGGAAGAAGCGCCGTACCCGCCGTATGAGGCCTGGTTAAAGCCCCCTCCGCCGAAAAACATATTGAAAAAGTCACTGAAATCCCCCTGAGCGGAAGAGGAATAGGTATAAGTACCCCCTCTGCCTCCTCCAAAGCCGGAAAAACCGCCAAAAGCCGAGGCAAAATCATTGGGATCGAAGTTCATCCCATCGGTAAACTGCCCTGTAGCGCCGAAAGCGTCATATTTCTTGCGTTTTTCTTCATCGCCCAGAACCTCAAAGGCTTCGTTGATCTGCTTGAATTTTTCTTCCGCTTCCTTATTTCCCGGGTTTTTGTCGGGATGATATTTTTTAGCCAGCTGTCTGTAGGCTTTTTTGATCTCTGCTGCGGTGGCATCTTTTTTTACCCCAAGCACATTGTAATAATCTTTATATTCCATAAAACCACCACCTTTCCAACAAAGAGCCGGGGCTCTTTATTCTGTGATTTTGATTATATTTGACTTTCTTTGACTTTAGGTATATTTTACTCCTATTCTTTCCCGGCCGCAAGGGATTTTTGTAATTTTTTTTAATTTTTTTTCAATTAAAAAGCGGCGTTTAAAACGCCGCCTGTAGTTGATCAAATGGCCTTGGATTTTCTCAGGCAAAGTCCGTTTGCCCGTTTATTCCGCCCGTAAAAATGTTTTGCCGTTTTGCAGGTAGTTGATCGCCTCTTCCTGAGAAGCAAATTTTTTGTAGCCTGTCCAGGTTTCTTCCAGGGGCACATTATGTCCTCCCACCGGATCGTTTACAAGAAGATCGCCGGTTTCTTCGTCATAACCCACCGTTACCACGTAATGCCAGCTTCCGCTTTTGCAAAATCCGATGATGACCCCTTCGGGATATTCCTCTATGAGCTGGACGATCATAGGCAGGCGTTCTTCCACGGCTACTTCGTTAAAATCTATGGTTTCAGCCCGTACAATCTCCAGGCTTTCCTGAATGGCGCTCCAGCTGTTGACCCGTACCACGCTGCCGTTCATGGCATACACATCCTCCGGCGTGATCATTTCCTGATGAAGATTGGAGGATACCATGGAAAGGCAGGTCAGAAGACAGCCGCCGGAAGGGATAACGCTTTGCAGGAAGTAATAGCCTCCCTCTTCCACCGGGTAATAGGAATCGGAATAATCGGAGGAATCCGGTTTTTCCTCTTCATCAGAAGGAATCGCATCCTCTATGCCCTCTTCCCCCTCTGCTTCTTCCGAAGGCAGCTGGACGTTGTTTTGAGACTGATCCAGCGGGCCGCCCATGGCTTCGTCTCCCAGGGTAATGGCAACGGTATTGGCGCTGGCTCCTTCGATCCAGTTGACCTCTGCAGTCAGGCCCTCGCTGACAAAACGCACCGGCACCATGGTCCTTCCGTTTATCAGCCGGGAAGGAACAGAAAGATCCAGCATTTCATCGTTCACATAGCCGGTTATGCTGCCAATGCTGGTTTTAACCTGATTTTCACCCAGAATGCCCGTTACGGTCTGGGTTTCTTCCTCCCAGACCACCTCTGCGCCCAGAGCTTCAAAAATCGCTCTCATGGGTACCAGAACGCTGCCGTTGATATTGACCGGCGAGGCGTCTTCAAAGGCGATCTCTTCTCCGTTGACAACTACGCAAATGGGCTTTGCAGCGGCCTCATCGGCAAAAACCGCTGTTCCCGGCGTAAAGGCCATCAGAGTTCCCGCCGCCAGGCATACAGCCAAAAATCGGCTGAGTTTTCTTTTACTTTCTTTCATATAAAAACCTCTTTCGCAGGCCGCCGCGGCTTTTTCAGGCCGCCCGGTCTTTTCCGCGGCCTGGCCGGCTTTAAGCCGGGACCGCTTTCCCGCTCAGAAGAAAGGGCTCTGCCTTCCTCGTTTCCTTTGCCTGTTTTTCGCGATTTTGCCGCCGGCGGATTCAGAACACAAATCCCAGGATTTGGTTGATAACATGCACCACGACGCTGATCCCCGGTTCGAGCAGATAGGAAATCACGTTGGTGAAGACCAAAAGCAAAAGAATGATTGAGCCATACTGCAACAGCTTGTAATAGGCGGGCGTTTCATCAAAGCCCGTAAGCTCCGCCACAATATTAAAGCCGTCAAGAGGAGGCAGGGGCAGCAAATTGAAGATCATCAGCATCACATTGATATAAACGCAATAGTAAAGCATCAGATGCAGGATGCCGCCGCCAAAGCCTGGAACATTTCTAGCAAGGCCTGCCATCAGCAGGGCGAAAAGGAGCGCCGTGATAAAGTTGCATATGACGCCGGCGGCGGATACCGCCACTTCCTTGAGCTTTCGGTGCCTGCCGCGAAAATTGCCGCTGTTGACCGGTACCGGCTTGCCCCAGCCAAAGCCCGCCACGATCAGGCATAAAAACCCGATCCAGTCGATATGGGCCATGGGGTTGAGAGACACTCTGCCCTGGCGCATGGCGGTGGGATCCCCCATCTCCAAAGCCACCTTGGCGTGAGCGTATTCATGCACCGTCAGCCCCACTATGATGCCCGGCAGCATGATCAATTTCCCTATCAAATAGTCCATGCTTCACTTCCTCTGGTTGAATCGGCCACAAATATTTTTGGGCGTTGTTCAAATATTTTATCACAAAAACCCTCTTATGAAAATATCATATAGTAAGAAAATTTGTGAGGTGATGTGTTTTTATGATGACAAGCACAAGTCAGTCCCCTTCCCCCCTTCGGGGAAACTGCGATGATTGGGAAGAATACACCATCCAGCAGGGAGATACCCTTTATTCCCTGTCTGTACGCTACGGCGTTCCCCTTCGGGTGCTGATGGCCTGTAATAAAATGATCAATCCCTATCATCTTTCCGTAGGCCAGGTGATCCGGGTGCCCTCCGCTCCTCCCGCCATGCTGGGATGCACCGGGGAAAAGGATGAGGTTTATATCGTAAAGCTCAAGGACACCTTATACCAAATCGCCGAAAGCTATGACACCACCGTGGAAGAGCTGATAAAACGCAATCCGGGGCTTGATCCCTACAATCTCAAACCGGGCCTTCGGATCTGCGTACCCAAAAAAGGGGCCGTTCCAAATCCGCCCCAGCAGCCTCCCGTGGTCTCTCCCCCCGCCTCCGGCGGTGAAACAGGCGGCGCAGAAGATCCTGATCCGGATTATTTCTGCGATGGAAAAACATATACCGTCGCGCCCGGCGATACCCTTTCCGCCCTGCTGACAAACATAAACTACACCTACGCCGCTCTGGTTTTCGCCAATCCCAACGTGGATCTTGGCAACCTTACGGAAGGGATGCCCCTTTGCATTCCCCGCCAGGACAATTTCGCCGGCAGCCAGTGCGCCACCACCTATGTGGTCAAATACGCCGATTCCCTCCCGGGCCTTGCCCGAAAATTCAACGTCACGGAAAATCAGCTTCTGCAGGCTAATCCCTTTTGCAGGCCCACCGATTTCGCCATGCCCGGAACAAAGATCTGCATTCCGGAGCTGTAGCTGCGCCTTAAGCGGTCCTGCTTCGCCGGAGAAAAAGCTTTCAAAGCCAAACTCTCCTGACCCCTGCCAAAAACCGCCGGAGGCGATTTTCTCCGGCGGTTTTCTCATAAAATGAAAAGAGCCTCCCCCAGGGAAGGCTCTCAAAATTCCATAAAGGGCCGCGCTATAAAGAGTCGCGCTGCTTTCGGCTGTTTTTACCGGTACAGAGGATGCTTTTCACAAAGTTCCCTGACGATGGCTCTTGCCTGGTCGCGGCTTGCGGCGTCTCCCGGGTGGTCGATAACAAGAGAAATGGCGTCCACTGTCTTTTTAACGTCCTCTTCCAAAAATCCTCTTGTGGTCATGGCCGGCGTTCCCAGACGGATACCGCTTGTCACAAAGGGGCCGTTGGGATCGTTGGGAATACTGTTCTTATTGGTGGTAATGCCGGCCTCGTCCAGAAGCTTTTCCGCCTCTTTTCCGGTAATACCTTTGTTTACCAGCTTTACAAGAACCAGATGGTTGTCCGTTCCGCCGGATACCAGGTCAAAATCATAGCTGTTCAGAGCCTGAGCCAAAGCCTGGGCATTTTTCACCACCTGCCTCTGATAGGCCTTGAAAGCGTCAGACTGGGCTTCTTTAAAGCAAACGGCCTTTCCTGCGATCACATGCATCAGCGGGCCCCCCTGAAGTCCGGGGAAAACGGCTTTGTCGATCTGCTTGGCATATTCCTGTTTGCAAAGGATCACCCCGCCTCTTGGGCCTCTGAGGGTTTTGTGGGTGGTAGTGGTTACAAAATCGGCGTATTCCCCCGGATTGGGATGACAGCCCGCCGCTACCAGTCCGGCGATATGGGCCATGTCTACCATCAAAAGGGCCCCCACCTCATCGGCGATTTCACGGAATTTATCTGTTTCAATGGTTCTGGGATAAGCGCTGGCGCCGGCTACGATCATCTTGGGCTTACACTCATGGGCGATTTTTCTGACCTGATCGAAATCGATGCGTTCTGTCACAGGATCGATTCCATAGGAAACGAAGTTAAAATACATACCCGAAAAGTTAACGGGGGAGCCGTGGGTCAGATGGCCTCCGTTGGAAAGATCCATTCCCATCACCGTGTCTCCCGGTTTAAGCATGGCAAAGTAAACGGCGATATTGGCGCTGGCGCCGCAATGAGGCTGAACATTGGCATGTTCCGCTCCAAAAATCGCCTTGACCCGTTCAATCGCCAGATTTTCGGCCACATCCACAAATTCACAGCCGCCGTAATAACGTTTTGCCGGGTAGCCCTCTGCGTATTTATTGGTCATTTCACTGCCGCAGGCTTCCATGACCGCTCTTGAGGTGAAGTTTTCAGAGGCGATCATTTCGATCTTGTTTTGCTGCCTTGCGGTTTCATCCCGAATAGCCTGAGCGATTTCCGTATCTGTTTTGTCTAAATAATTAAAATACATTCTTTTTTCCTTTCCTGACCCTTTACGCCGCAAAGGCGGCGAAAGTCCTCATATGACTGTTTTGAAAACATAACTAAGCTTATTATACCAAGAACAGGAGATTTCGCAAGTTTTTCCCTTGTCTTCTTTTAATCCTGGAATTTGCCGAAAAAGCTTTTCCAAAAGGGGATTCTTAAAAAAACAAAGGCTTTTTCCTTCTTCTCAAAGAAAAGAAAAATCAGAATCCCTATATAAAAACCCGCCCATGTGTTATACTAAAAAAAACGGCCGGATTTTGGCCAAGGATTTTCCTCAGCAACAAAAGGATTCAGAAAGGATGAAAAACATGAGCGATCTCATCTGTTACCCAACCATAGACACCTTCGACCAGGAGGTCATCCATTCCCCTATTCCCGTGGTGGTGGATTTTTACGCCGACTGGTGCGGGCCCTGCCAGTCTCTGGCGCCGGTTTTGGAAAAGCTGGCCAAGGATTATGAGGGAAAGCTGAAGTTCTGCAAGGTCAATGTGGATAATGCCCAGCAGCTTGCCATCGCCCACCGGGTCATGAGCATTCCCACCCTGCTGCTTTATAAAGGCGGAAATGAAATAGACAGAATCATCGGCGCTTATCCCCAGGAGGTTATGGAGCAAAAGCTCGCCGTGCTGTTGTGATTTACCGCTGCTAAAACGCAGCCCCCAGGGCTTTAAAGCTTTACATTCAAAGCCATTTACCAAAAGATACCCGCAGACTTCCTGCCTGCGGGTATTGTTTTTGCAAATAAAAATGATAAACCCTTTGTCCTACAACTCCGCAAAAGCCTTCTTCAAAACTCTTTCCTTGGCGCCCCGGGCCTGATCCTGTATCAGAATATCCACATACGCTACCACCTCTTCGGGCGTTTTTCGTATTTCCCCCAGTACCCAGCTTTCCAGAACACTTCCAAAGGCCAAAGACAGATACCGTTCCGTAAAGCCCAGATATACCTGATCGCAGCCGGTATCATAAAACATCTGCATCGCTTTTCTCACAAACCGGTGAACATCCTGATAAAAGACCCTCCGGATAGGCTCTCTTCCTACCGATTCCAGGATGCTTCTGCAAATCCCCCTG
>CALWZU010000069.1 GCA_944386095.1 uncultured Clostridia bacterium
GCCATCATGGGAAGGGTTCTGGACCAGATATAGCCTCTTCCGGAGCCAAAGCCCGGATTGTTTTCCCAGCCCATATGGGGCACATTGTCAAGCTCCACGGTTTTTCCCAGCTGGTTGCGGTAGATGACGCCCTCCTCATTGACCAGGAAGGGCCACTGCATGTCCTCAGTCTGGACGATGACATAAAACTCTCCTTCGGTCTGGGCCAGAGAAACGGTGACATAATCCTCAAAGCGTTCATCCTGCAAAGAGAAGTTTCCTCTGGTGGGATTTTCGATCACGTGCATGGAAATGGGCTGATCCTTTTCGTCATACAGATAAAAGCTGGAAGGGGTTCCGGAAGCCTCGTCCAGGGTAACGGCGATTTTCAGCACATTGCCGTTGACGCTCATAATGAGATTTTCCCCGGTGGTATCAAAATAGTCGATGGTGGGTCTGAGAGAGCCGGGCTCCACCGTATTTTCTCCTTCGGACTGAGGGGAGAGGGGTTCTTCTGCCGCAGCAGGCTGATTTCCCGCTACGCTGTTTACGGCGCCGGTGAATTCCGGCAGCCAGCGGCCGGAGGTGCAGGCGAAGATCAGTATGGCGATGACAACGAGGATCGCCGCAGGCTTGATCCAGGCGATCAGCCGTTTATTCAGAATGATCAGAGCCGCCAGCACCGCCACAGCCATACCGAGAAGGCCGCCGGAGGATTCGGATCCGATCAGATTGAACACCAGAAGAGCGAAAATCACCGCCCACAGCGCCGGCTTCCAAAGAGGCTCTTTTTTTCGCTGCAGGAAGGCGTGGATAAACAGCATGCCTACAAGGGGAACCAGCAGGGTCAGATAAAAGGATACATAGTTGATGTTATAAACCGTCTGGTAAATTTCGTTGTTTTGGAAGGTGAATTCCAGAGAATCCATGGAATCCCAGGCGGAAGGAGGCAGGATCAGCATTTTGCCAAGGGTGGTCCTGAAAAAGTCAAAGCCGAAGAACTGGCTCAGACCGATCAGGGAAAGGGCCACGCTGGATGCCGCCACCGGATAGAGGATCCATTTGACGTTTTTCTGGGTGTTGACGGAGTTGACGATGAACACCAAAAGAAGCATATAGGCGATCAGCACCAGGGTGCCTTCGAAACGGTCGTTATAGCCCAGAAGGGAAAACTCTTTGTAATCGCAAAATGCGTAGGACAGCAGCACAAACAGGCAGTAGACCGCCGCAGGTATATAGATAAAGGAGCGCTTTAGGGCAAGGCTCTGGGTACACAGGCGGTAAAGGAGCACAAAGAGAACCAGGCCGCCGCAGATCAGGATCAGGACCATTTTGATATAGGAGAAAAAGTCCGTCAGCTGGGAAGCGCCGGTGCTCCAGTAAAACTGCTCCATAGGCCGGGTGTAGGTACAGGCCCGGACAAACAGGATGATAAAGGCGGTGAAGAAGGCGGCGATGGCCATTTGCACCCCGGAGGTGCTTTGGTCGATTTTGGGAGCCAGGCTCATGGACCAGAGGTATTCATCCTTTGGGGCTTTACCGGCGGCAGACTTGCCGGAAGCCGTCCTGGAAGCGGCGGCTTTGCCGGGCGCTTTGGAGCCGGTTTGGCTGTTAAAGGAAGGGGCGTCGGCTTTTTTGCCCTTTGCCCCGGGATTGATTTTTTTCTTTGGATTGTTTTGCTTCATGGATCCTTCCTCTATATGGGAATGACAGAGCCCGGCGCAGATGCCCGAAAGGGGATGGGGGCCGGGCGCTTTGGCGATATCGTATCAATTAATTATATAATAAACCGGGGCGGGGAACAATACCAATTATCCCCTTTTGAAGGCCCTGGGCCAGGGCGGGGAAAAGGCAGGCAGGGGGAAAGGAAGGGCTCTCCGGGAAGCCGGCTCCCTTCTCTATCTGCCCGATAAATTCACAGGATATTCGTTGTTTATTTTCCGGCGGCGTGATAAAATATGTCAGAAACAGGCCTCTTTTTACGGCGTAGATATAGATTTGGAGTGATTCTTTTGAAAAAAACCGTGCGGATCATCGGCCTTGTCATTGCGGATGGGGTGTTGGTCAACCTTTCCTATATGCTGGCTTTTTTGCTTCGATTTGAGTTTAATACCGACTCACCGGTGTTCCTTTCCTATTTTGAGGACTACTTGTCGGTATGGATATTTTTAACGCTGATCAAAATTCTCATTTTCTTTTTTACGGGGCTGTATAACAGCCTGTGGCGTTATGCGGGAACAGACGAGCTGGGCAAGGTAGTCATTGCGGGAGCGGTTGCCACTGCGGCGGCTACGACTTTTTTGATGCTGGTTCAAAGCCCTTTTCCAAGAAGCGTCACTGTCATCACCATGTTTTCCGATATCCTGTTTATAGGCGGGCTGCGCTTTGGTTACCGGTATATCCGGGGGCTGCGGGGAAACCGTCTGACCTTTTCCGCTCAGCGATCCGCCAAGCGGGTGATGATCGTGGGCGCGGGGGACGCAGGGGCGGCCATTATTAAAGAAATGAAGCTCCATCCCGGCATCCAGGCGGTTCCCGTGATCGCCATCGACGACAATAAAAGCAAGCTGGGAAGCCGGATCTCGGGAGTCAGGATCGTGGGGACCCGCAAGGATATCACCAAAATGGCCAGAAGATATAAGATCAATGAGATCTTTATTTCCATCCCCACCGCCAATAAAAAGGAAATTCAGGATATTATGACGGAGTGCGGCAAAACCAACTGCAAGGTCAAGATCCTGCCTGCGATTTACGAGCTTATCGGCGGTCAGGTGAGCATCAGCCGGCTGCGGGATGTGGACATTGAAGACCTTCTGGGGCGGGAACCGGTGGAGGTGGATTTAAAGGAAATCACCTCTTATCTGAAGGGGAAAATCGTGATGGTCACCGGAGCGGGAGGCTCTATCGGCTCGGAGCTTTGCCGGCAGATCGCCAAATACATGCCAAGAAAAATCGTGGCCCTGGATATTTATGAAAACGGGGTTTTCGACGTGCAAAACGAAATGAAGATGAAGCATCCCGAGGTGGAGCTGCAGGTGGTGATCTGCTCTGTGGCGGATCCGGACCGGATGAAGGAGGTCTTTGAGAAATACCGGCCCCATGTGGTATTTCACGCAGCGGCGCATAAGCATGTGCCCCTGATGGAATCCAATCCCAAGGAAGCGGTGCAAAATAATGTTTTTGGCACCCAGACGGTGACGGAGCTTTCGGAGCAATACGCGGTGGAAAAGTTTGTTATGATCTCTACCGACAAGGCGGTGAATCCCTGTAACGTCATGGGAGCGACAAAACGGGCTTCGGAAATGATCGTTCAGGCCAGGAGCAAACGCTCCAGGACCCTGTTTTCGGCGGTGCGCTTTGGAAACGTCCTTGGCAGCAACGGCAGCGTGGTGCCTATCTTCCGGCGGCAGATCGCGGAAGGGGGCCCTGTGACCGTGACCCATCCGGATGTGACCCGGTATTTTATGACCATCAGCGAAGCGGTGCAGCTGGTGATCCAGGCCGGGGCCATGGCAAACGGGGGAGAGATTTTCATTTTGGATATGGGAAAGCCTGTGCGGATCATGGAGCTTGCGGAAAATCTGATCAAGCTGTCGGGCTTTAAGCCCTATGACGAAATCCCCATCAAGATCATCGGCCTCAGGCCGGGAGAAAAGCTGTATGAGGAATTGCTTTTGGATGAGGAGGGCATCGACAGTACCTCTCATAAGAAAATATATGTGGGGAAGCCTTTGGATCTGAGCATGGCGGAGATCCGGGATTCCCTTGAGGTTTTGCAGGAAAGCCTGAAGGAAGAGGACAAGGTCGTCAAACGGGCGCTGCGCTATATGGTGCCCACCTATCATATCAAGGAGGAGCCCCCCAAAATATTCGGAGACGATCCGTTTTTGCGAAACGATTATGTGTAGGGCTTTGGAGAAAGCCCGGCGCTGAAAGGAACAGGAACAGAAAGGAACGATCAAAAGGCTATGAACATCGGAATTTTTTCAGATACCTATTCTCCCCAGATCAACGGAGTCATTACATCCTTTGTTACGCTGAAAAAGGAGCTGGAAAAGCGGGGGCATAATGTGACCATCGTTACCGTCAAGACGCCTCTTGCCAGGGAAAACGAGCCCGGGGTGATCCGGCTGCCCTCCATTCCCTTCCGGGCCTTCGACGGTATGCGCATCGGGGTGTTTTATCCCCCTCAGTATGTTTCCCAGATTCGGGATCTAAAGCTGGATATCATCCACACCCAGACAGAATTTACCGTAGGGGCCTTTGGCAGGATGATGGGCAAATACCTGCATATTCCCGTAGTGCATACCTATCATACCATGTATGAGGATTATGTGCATTACATGGCGAAAACCGAACTGAATAAGAAGATTTTGAAAAAGCTCACCAAAAAGGGCATGGGCTTTTATATGAATACCTGCGCAGGGATCATTGTTCCGACAGAAAAAACCAGGGAATCCATCGAAAGCTACGGGGTGACAAAGCCTATTTCCGTCATTCCCACCGGCGTGGAGCTGGAAAGCTTCGGGGGAGAGGAGGAAGATCAGGGGGCTCTCAGGGCCAGGCTCAAGGAGATCCGTTCCTGGCTGGGGATCCGGAAAGACGACCGGGTGCTGTTGTCTCTTGGCCGGGTGGCCAAGGAAAAGAGCATCGACATCATCATCTCCCAGATCGCCGATTATCTTAGAAGCCATAAGAACGTAAAGCTTCTCATTGTAGGAGACGGCCCGGAAAAGGCCAATCTGGAGCAGCTGGCGGCCCGGCTGCATCTGGAAAAAAGCGTGATTTTTACCGGCTGGGTGGAGCACAGCCACGCCAAGTATTACTATAAGCTGGCGGATGCCTTCGTAACGGCTTCTGTAACGGAAACCCAGGGGCTGACCTTGTATGAAGCCATGGCGGCGGATACGGTGGTGATCGCTAAATATGACAAGAACCTGGAGGGGGCTTTGGCCGACGGGATCAACAGCCTGATTTTCCGGGAGG
>CALWZU010000070.1 GCA_944386095.1 uncultured Clostridia bacterium
CAGGAGGGCTACCGTCTGCTCCATGCATTTTCCGGCTTTTTTAAGCCGGAGAATTTGCTGACCAATCTGGGGGTTTCCGCTATAGTGCTGATTTTCTGGTGGATCGCCCATTCCCGGACCTGGCAGCGGTTTCACCGCCGGCTGGAGATGTATCAGGCTACCCAGGCAGGGGAGCAGTATCATCGCCTGTCCCTGTTTGGGGTGATCGTTTTGACGCTTTTATCGGCTCTGGCTGTGACGGTTTACTTTGTTAACCGCATCGACTATGTCCTGGGAGTCGATGGGATCCAGCTTTCGGCTTCCCGCTATAGGGACGTTTTCCATCTGCAGATCCAGTTTATGTTTGGTATGATCGCCCTGATGATGCTGGTGATACTTTTCCTGATTTTGAACCGGCGTTATATTTCCTGCATGGCGGAAGAAAGCAGGCAGGATACGCTCACCGGCGCCATGAACCGGCGGTCCTTTTTTTCCGCCTGCCAGAAGACCCTGGACTCCATGAAGGAAGAAAGGGAAGCCTTTGGATATTTTATCATGGTGGATCTGGATCATTTCAAGGAAATCAACGATCGCTACGGACACCCGGAGGGAGACAGGGCTCTGAAGGAGGTTGTGAAAAACCTGAAGGAGGTGTTTCAGGAAAACAGCATGATCGGCCGAATGGGCGGAGATGAATTCGCACTTTTGATATATGAGGATATGCCCCAGGAGAGAATGGAGCTTATGCTGGGTTATTTCCTGGAACGGATCAACCGGATCTCCTGGAACGGGGACCGGCTGTGCTGCAGCGTGGGAGCCTTGCATATTTCAGCGGCAAGGCCCCTGGAGGAGCTGTATCTTGAGGCGGACCGGCTTTTATACCAGGCGAAAAGAGAGGGGAAGAACCGATATGTGATCGGAAAGGAGCAGCAGACGGCCTCCCTTTAAAGAATCTCCCTGTTTTTTAACCGCCTTGAAAATACGGCCTCTTTTCCAACCGCCCCCGGAAGGGCTGGAAGGTAAAAGGCAATATGAAAATCCTGTGAAAATTCCAGGCAAAAATGGAAAAATCCCTGAGGATAGCTTGTCAAAGGGGCGGTTGTCGATTATGGTGATATAAAGAGAAAAAAGAAGCGGGGGAATCGCAGTTGTTCGGATATGTCATCGCTGATGTGCAGGCTCTCTCGCCTGAGGATCAGCTTCGCTATAAAAGCGCCTATTGCAGCCTTTGCCATGGGCTGGGCCGCCGTCATGGGCGCCTCAGCCGCCTGAGCCTGAATTATGATATGACCTTTCTGATCGTATTTCTTTCCGCCGTGTATAAGCAGGAGGAACAACCCGATAAAAGCCGGTGCAGCGTATCTCTTTTAAAGGAAAAGCCTTTTTTTCACAGCCCTGCGGTGGATTACGCAGCGGATATGAATATAGCCCTTTGCTATTACAACGCCCTGGATGACTGGCGGGACGAGGGAAAGCTTTTGAGCCTGGCTCAGGCGAAGCTTTTAAAAGGGAGCTGCGACCGGGTAAAGAAAGCCTATCCCCGGCAGTGCGGCGTTATGGAGGAATGTCTTAAGACCCTTTCGGAAATGGAGAAGGCAGGGGAATTTCGCCCGGATCTGCCCGCCGGCTGCTTTGGAAGGCTGATGGGAGAGGTGTTCGCCTGGAAGGAGGATCAATGGGCGCGGCCCCTGAGGGACTTTGGCTTTGCCCTTGGCAAATTCATTTACATTTTGGACGCCTGCATGGATCTGAAGGAGGATTTGCAAAAGGAACGCTATAATCCCATGACAGGGGTATCGGAAAAGGATTTTGAGGATATCCTTTACGCTCTGATGGCAGAAGTGGTGAGGGCTTACGGCTGCTTTACGGCGGGCCGGGATCAGAGCCTGATCGAGCATATATTATTTTCAGGAGTTTTGACAAGATATGAAGTTTGGAAAAAACGAGGTGAAGAGAAGCGATGATACAGGATCCTTATAAAGTGCTGGGCCTTTCTCCGGGTGCTTCTCAGGAAGAGGTGACCAGAGCCTACCGGCAGCTGGCGAAACAGTATCATCCGGATCTGAACCCGGGAGACGAAGAGGCGGCAAGGAAGATGAGCGAAATCAACGCCGCCTACGAACAGATCAAAAGCGGAAAGACCGGGCCGGGGGGAAGCTACGGCGGTTACGGGCAGGAAAGCTGGGGAAGCTATGGCGGCCAGGGCGGCGGAGGCTATTGGGGCCAGAGCCAGGAAGGGCCCTACGGGGGCTACCGGCAACAGGAACAGGACAGAGGCTTTTACGGCGGCTTCGGCCCCTTCGGCCCCTTTGGCTTTGGCTGGTGGCAGTTTGGAGGAGGAGGCCCTTCCGGGGACTCTGTTTATGACCCGGTGGTGCATTATATCCAAAACGGCTACTATCAGCAGGCCATTAATGCTTTGGAAGGAATCAGCCAGCGGGACGCCCGGTGGTATTATTACAGCGCCATGGCCAACTATTATATGGGAAACACGGTTACGGCTATGGCCCATGCCAAAATTGCGGTGCAAAAGGAGCCTGGCAATATGCAGTATGTGCAGCTTCTCAACCAGATACAAAGCGGCGGCAGGGCTTATCAGCAGCAGAAAATGGCCTATGGAGGCGGGATGGATAATGTATGCCTTGGCTGCCTTTTCTGCCTGTGCTGCTGCAGGTGATCCTGCCTTTTCCCAAACGGGGGATCGAGACGAAAGGGGAAGAAACACGTGAATGAACCGAAAAATGCGGTAACGGTGATAGGCCATAAAAATCCGGATACGGATTCCATCTGTTCGGCAATCGCCTATGCCAATCTGAAAAAGAAGCTGGATCCCGGGACAGAATATACGGCGGCCCGGGCGGGACGGGTCAACCAGGAAACCCGGTATGTGTTGGATTACTTCGGCCTTGAGGCGCCGGAATATCTTTCCGATGTGAGGACTCAGATCCGGGATATCCAGATCCGCAGCGTAGAAGGCATCAGCCGGGATACTTCTCTGAAAAAGGCCTGGGAAAGGATGAAGGGCGCCAACGCAGTTACCCTGCCGGTGACCCGGGGAAAAGAGCTGGAGGGCATCATCACCATCAAGGACATCGTAAACGCCTATATGGAGGTGTATGACCGGGAGATCCTGGCCCTGGCCAGGACGCCCTACGGGAACCTTCTGGAAACCCTGGAGGGAGAAATGCTCATGGGAGATCCGAAGGCGGTGATCGGAAAGGGAAAGATCATTGTGGGAGCGGGAAGCGCCGACGTGCTGGAGGAATATATCCAGCCCCATGATATCGTGATCCTCAGCAACCGCAGCGACGCTCAGTTCTGCGCCATCGAGATGGGAGCGGACTGTATTATCGTATGCAACGGGGCTTCTGTTTCCAGGACCACCCGGGCCATGGCCCAAAAAAGCGGGTGCAGCATCATTTCCACAAAGCATGATTCCTATTCGGCGGCCCGTCTGATCAACCAGAGCGCACCGGTAGGCCATTTTATGAAAAAAGAAGGGATCGTTACCTTTAAAAGCGAAAGCTATATCGATGATGTAAAAAAGGTGATGGCGGAAAAGCGTCACCGGGATTTTCCCGTTTTGGACCGGCAGGGACGCTATACAGGCATGATTTCCAGACGGTTCGTTTTAAACACAAAGGGAAAAAAGCTGATTCTTGTGGATCATAACGAAAAAGGACAGGCGGTAGAGGGGATCGGGGAAGCGGAGATCCTGGAAATCATCGATCATCACCGCCTTGCCAGCATTGAGACCATGGCGCCGGTGTTTTTCCGCAATCAGCCTGTAGGCTGCACGGCTACCATCATCTATCAGATGTACCGGGAGGCGGGCCTTTCTCCTGATCCTACCACCAGCGGCCTTTTGTGCGCGGCGATTTTATCGGACACCCTTTTGTTCCGTTCTCCTACCTGCACGGCGGAGGACCGGTGGGCAGGAGAAAGCCTTGCCAAAATCGCCGGAATCGACCTGGAAGCCTTTGCCGGCGATATGTTCCGGGCAGGCAGCAGCCTGTCGGGAAAATCTGCGGAGGAGATCTTTTTTCAGGATTTCAAGACCTTCACGGTGGGAAAGGTAAGCTTTGGGGTAGGGCAGATCAGCTCTCTGGACAAAAAAGGCCTTGCAGAAATCTCTGAAATGATGGACGCCTATATGAAAGGGCTGAGCAGGGAGCGGGGGCTGGATATGGTCTGCCTGATGCTGACGGATATTATAGATCAAAAAACGGAGCTTTTATTCGAAGGAGAGCAGGCGGAGGAGATCTTATGCCGCTGCTTTGGGAAAGAGGCTCTGAAAGGAGGGGCTTTTTCTCTTCCCGGAGTGGTCTCCAGAAAGAAACAGCTGATTCCTTCGATCATTTCAGGCCTTCAGGATACAGAATAACAGCTTAACGATCATCCTGCCCACGCCGGCAAAAGGATACCCGGAAAGCCGCTTGCAGAAATGCAGGCGGTTTTCCCATACAAAAAGACCGCAGGTTCATATGAACAAGCGGTCTAATTTGGTCGGGATGACAGGATTTGAACCTGCGGCCTACTGATCCCGAACCAGTCACGCTACCAAACTGCGCTACATCCCGACGACTTAATCAGTTTATCATTATATGTAAAGCCTGTCAATCTTATATTTCCGGGCTTTGACAGTTTTTTTGAAATTTTTTGCAAAAGGTGGTTTTCTCAAAAGGGAAGGGAGTATATAATAGGAGAAGTCAAAAAAGATGGAGGAATGACCGTGATTTATAACAATATACTTGAGGCCATCGGACATACGCCCATTGTCAGGCTGAACCATATGGCCGACCCTCAGGCAGCCCAGGTGCTGGTCAAATTCGAGGGATTAAACGTGGGCGGTTCCATTAAAACCAGAACCGCCTTTAACATGATAGAGCAGGCGGAAAGGGAAGGGAAAATCCGTCCCGACACCATCATCGTAGAGCCCACAAGCGGCAATCAGGGCATCGGCCTGGCGCTGATCGGTGCGGTGAAGGGCTACAAAACCGTTATCATCATGCCCGATTCCGTCAGCGAGGAAAGGCGAAAGCTGGTGCGCCACTACGGGGCGGAGGTGATCCTGATCCACGATGACGGCAATATCGGCGAATGTATCGAGGAATGCTTGAATACAGCCATGAAAATGGAACGGGACGACCCCAGGGTCTATGTGCCCCAGCAGTTTTCCAATCCCGCCAATCCCATGGTGCACAGGCACCACACCGGCATTGAGATACTGGAACAGGTGGCGGGCCCCATTCTCGGCTTTTGCTCCGGAGTGGGAACCGGCGGTACCATTTCCGGCATCGGAGAGG
Source organism: uncultured Clostridia bacterium (assembly GCA_944386095.1). Lineage (GTDB taxonomy): Bacteria > Bacillota > Clostridia > Peptostreptococcales > Anaerovoracaceae > CALWZU01. Next base: position 5,286 of record CALWZU010000070.1, read on the forward strand.
TTTTAAAGGCGCAGAATCCCGATATGGAAATATGGGCGGTAGAGCCGGAAAATGCGGCGATTCTGGCAGGGGGCAACGTGGGGACCCATTTGCAGATGGGTATCGGAGACGGCCTGATTCCCGAAAATCTGAACCAGAAAATTTATGACCATATCTATATCGTATCCGACGAGGAGGCCATCACCACCGCAAAGGACCTGGCCCGCAGGGAAGGGCTGATGTGCGGCATTTCAAGCGGCACCAACGTAGCGGCGGCCCTGAAGCTGGCAAAGAAGCTGGGAAAGGGCAAAACGGTGGTAACCGTGCTGCCGGATACGGCGGAGCGGTATTTCAGCACCCCTTTGTTCGATGCGTAAGAAGTCGGCTCCGTTTTATTCTGCCGGGCAGGCGTGAAAGAAAAACAAAAATAAAAGCAAGGAGCAAAAGCGTCGTTTACTTAAGCTTCTTGCTTTTTTCTTGATAAGAGCAGCTGAAGGGGGGAGACGGGAATAAAGGCGGCCTTTTTATCAGAGGCGGATCAGCCGGAGGGGGTTTCCCATCCGGGTGATGAAGCCTATCAGGTCATCCCAGGAAAGCCAAAGGGTAGCGGTATTGTCGTTTGGGTGAACGCCGATACGGGAGGCGGATTGCAGATCTTCGTCTAAAAGAACCTCTACCTGATGCTGGCTGTCATGGATGATGCCAAGGGGGGTAACGGCGCCCTTGGCAAGGCCCAGATATTTCATGAGCCTCTCCTCCGAGGCAAAGCTCAGGGGGGTGGACTGGATGAGCTGGCGGAGCGCTTTCAGGTCGGCTTTTTTGTCCTGCTGAAGCACCACCAGAAAATGGCGGCGTCCCTTATTGTCCCGTAAAAACAGGTTTTTGACGATTTCTCCCTCTCCGCCGCCGATGCTCAGCTTTTGCATTTCTTCTATGGTATAGACCGGAGGATGCTCTTCCACAGAAAAGGGGATGCCCATTTCCCGGAGAAGCCCGTATACTTTTTGTCTGTTTTCCGTTTCCATTGACCCTTCCTTTCTGTTTTGCGGGGATAAAGCTTTTAAGACAGCATAGCACAATTTGTCAAAAAAGAAAACCCGGCAGAAAACTGGTTAAACGGTAATTCCTTGGGGTTGAAATTGAAATATCAAAAATAATTATGAGAAAACAAAAATAAATCCTAATAATTGACAAGCTCAGACAGGGTTTTATATAATATATGAACAAACTATACAAAACGGGATAAACAGCTGGAAGGCTGTCATTTTTATGAGAAACGGAGGGAAGCAAGATGAGAAAGCAACCACGGGCTTTAGCCCTTGCCCTGTGCCTGGCGGTTTTGTTCAGCCTGCTGCCCGCCACGACGCTGGCGGCGGAGACGGCCGGCGAACCGCAAGCTGTTTCCTCTCAGACGCGGACTGTGGGGATATGGAACTTCAACGACACTTCCGACAGCAGCGGCAACGGCAAAAACCTCACTACGGCGGGCGCCATCTCTTTTGAAGATGGCTGGATGAAAACGCAGGAGGGCCGAGTTGGCAATGCCTCGGTCGATCTGGAGCTCAACGGAGGGGCAGGCTTCAGCCTTTCCATGGCCTTCAGCACTATAATGGTGGCGGGTACGAGCGAGGGCGCTCAGACGGAGCTTTTCAAATTGGGCAGTCTCTCCGCAGTAGCCTACACCACTGGCGAGCTGAAAGTTTCTCTCGACAATCAAAGCGTTGGGAGCACCGTAGGCGCTGTGTCCGATGGCAGCACAAACACGCTTGAGGTGCGGATCGAGACGGACAACGCCCTGCACGTCATCCTCAACGACGAGGATATAGGCTCTATCGCCAACGCCAATGTGAGCGGTAGTAAAAGACTTGTCATCGGCAACTGGTCCAATTTTGGCTACGCCACCTCCTTCGACTACGTGCGCATCACGGACACACAGCCTCAGCCGACAGGGTATACTGTCACCTTCGACGGAAACGGCGGCAGCGGCACGATGGCCGACCAGTCGTTCGAATACGGCGAGGAAAAAGCCCTTACCGCC
>CALWZU010000071.1 GCA_944386095.1 uncultured Clostridia bacterium
ATCTCCCGTCTTTATAACGGGAGATCATTTTGCGAAAGCCCCGGAAAAGGACGTTTCCTTTTCAGTCAGAGCCTTCGGCTCCATGGCTTTAAGATGCCCGGCTGTTTTTTCCTTCCTATTTAAGGAAGAGATCCTTTTCTCAAAGTCCGGTATGTCGCCTACTCCCTCCAGGACCACCCTGGGCCGGTAGGGTAATTTTTTTATTTCTTTCCGGTCGGTAACTCCGGTGAGCACTAAAACCGTGTCAAGGCCGGATTCGATTCCCGCTACGATGTCCGTATCCATCCTTTTTCCGATGATGGCCGCCTCTTCGGAATGTACGCCAAGGAGCCTTAGGCCGGTGCGCATCATAAGGGGGTTCGGCTTGCCGATAAAATAGGCGGATTGCCCCGTTGCCATTTCGATGGGGGATATCAAAGCCCTGCAGGCGGGGATGATACCGGTTTCGGTGGGGCCTGTCAGATCGCTGTTGGTGCCGATAAGCCTGGCTCCGTTTCTGACATGGAAAACGGCCCGGCAGATGCTTTCATAATTATAGGTTTTCGTCTCTCCTACGATGACATATTCCGGATCCACATCGTTTATGGTGATGCCCGCCTCATAAAGGGCGTTCATCAGGCCCGGTCCGCCGATCACATAGGCGCTGCAGCCGGGAGACTGGCTTTTGATAAAGCTTGCGGTGGCCAGAGCGCTTGTATAAAAATGCTTTTCGTCCACGTCAAGGCCCATTCTGGCAAGGCTTTGCTGAAGCTCTCTGGGGGTTTTGCCGCTGGCGTTTGTCAGAAACAGAAACTCCTTGTTAGTCCGCTGCAGCCACTGGACAAATTCCCTTACCCCGTTAAGGAGCCGGTTTCCATGATAAAGGACGCCGTCCATATCGCAGATAAATCCTCTTTTTTCTAAAATCTGTTCCACTTCTTTTCCTCCTTTCCGCCGGCTGAATTGGATTTCTGACGCCGCCCTTTGGAAAACATAGGGCCGCCCGGAAATACCTCCGGCTTGCTTTTATTGTAAAAAAGCCGTAAAACCGGCGCAAGGCAGGATAGGTAAAGGATTTGTGAAATTTTTGTATGCTTTGGAGGGAATCGGGAAAGGGGGCGTTTATCCGGGGGAAATAAAATAAAAACCCGCCTTTTCAGGCAGGTTTGGCGTCTGGTATCCCGTAGGGGAGTCGAACCCCTGACTCCGCCGTGAGAGGGCGACGTCTTCACCACTTGACCAACGGGACATGAAATGGTTTGATTGCTACGAAAACAGTATGAATTCATTTTTTGAAAAAGTCAAGGAAAATTTCATGCAAAGAGGAAAGGGACGAAAGAGGGGAAGGAAAACCTCCGGGAAGGATAGCCCAGGGCCCGGGAATAAGCGGGGATGAAAATGCGGGTTTTTCTTATTTGTCCATAAAATTTAAAGTAAATATAGGAAAAGCATACAAAAATTACTTTTCTTATGTCTGACAGTTCTGACGACAGCCAAAAATGAAAAAAGCGTGGTACACTAAACTCACATAAAAGTTATGTTAAGAAAAGGATAAATTACGTAAACCTCGTACACATTACCACCTTTTCCCCCAAAGTGGCGCTCCGCAGGTTCAAAAAAGCGGAGCGTTATTCTTTTTTTGATCGCAGCCAAAGGCGGCGGGGGGGACAAGCTTCTGTTATGAAAGCCGCCGGCGCTACGAGGCGTTTTTTACCGCCCTGAAAACGGCCTTTTCAGGCCCTGTTTTCAGGGCGGTTCTTTTTTTGCGGTTGTCCGCATAGGATAAAACGGGAAAGGAGGACAGGCAATGAAAGAGATTCTGGATAAGCTGCCCCCAAAATATCAGAAGGCGCTAAAGCAGCTGGGAAAGGAAGCGGCCGGCAGCCTTGAGGAAATACGTATCCTGGAAGGGCGGCAGGTTTTGTTTTATTGCGGGGGAAAGGAGTATCCTTCGGGGATCGTGACGGAGCAGAGAGAGGTAGAGGCTGTTTTGTCAGCCATTCTTTCCTATTCGGTCTATTCCTTTCAAAAGGAGCTTTCCCGGGGTTATATGACCCTTCCCGGAGGACACCGGGTAGGGGTTTGCGGGACGGTAGTGGAGGAAGAAACGGGCATAAAGGTCATAAAGGATATTTCCTCTTTGAATATACGAAGGTGCCGGCAGGTACCCAAAGCGGCGGAGAAGGTGATAGGCCAGATCATGCCCGGAGGAGCCGAAAGCGTCAGAAACAGCCTTTTGATTTCGCCTCCGGGCTGCGGAAAAACAACGCTGCTTCGGGAAATCATCCGTTCCCTGTCGGAGCGGGGCTGCCGGGTATCGGTGGTGGATGAAAGGGGAGAGCTTGGGGGCGCTTTCCGGGGCAGGCTGCAAATGGATCTGGGGCCGAGAACCGATGTCCTGACAGGCTGCCCGAAGGCCCGGGGCATGATGATGATGCTAAGGACCATGACGCCCCGGGTCCTTTGCTTTGACGAGCTTGGCGGAAAACGGGATCAGGAGGCTCTGGAGGAGGTCCTTTATGCAGGGGTGAAGGTGATCACAACCGTTCATGGGACCGATTACGAGGGGCTTTTGCACACGCCCCTGGAAAGGCTTTTGCGCCGGGGGATCTTTGAAAGGTTCATCGTCCTTGGAAGGCAGCCCGTGGTGGGAACGGTAAAGCAGATCCGGGACGAAAAAGGAAGGGTCCTTTTATGATAAGGCTTTTTCTGTGTCTTCTTTTGATCCTTTGCGCCTGGCTTGCGGGACGGTGCTATACCTCCTTTTATTCCCGCCGCTGCGATTATCTGTCAGGGCTTTTGGAGGGGTTTCGGAGCATGGATCTGAGGATGCAGTATCAGATGGATCCTCTTCCCCTTCTGTTTGCCGCTGCGGCGAAGGGAAGAAAGGAGGAAGGGGACAGGGATGAGCCCCTTTTTCTTCTGTTTGATCAAATGTCCCGGGGCCTGGAGGAGGCGGAGATGGAGCCGGGAGAGCTGTGGAAAAGGCTGGTAAAGGAGAACCTGGGCCATACCTCCCTGGAAAGGGAGGAACTGAGGGTGATCGGGCAGCTGGGGGAGGATCTGGGAAGGACGGATCTTGAGGGGCAGCGTCAGGCCCTGTCCCATATGAGAAGGAGGCTGGAGGCCCTTCTTGAAAAGGCCCAGGAGGATAAAAAAAGAAGCACGAAGCTGTACAGAGCTCTGTTTACAGCGGGAGGGGTCATGGGGGCGATTTTGCTGATTTGAACCCGGAAGCGACAGGGGAGGGTCTATGAGCATCGACATCGATATTATTTTTAAAATTGCCGCCATCGGCATCGTTGTGGCGGTCCTTTCTCAGGTGCTCATCAGAGCGGGAAGGGAGGATCAGGCTATGATGACCACTTTGGCGGGGATAATCGTGGTTTTGATGATTATTATTGAGATGATCGACAGTTTTTTCGAAACGGTCAAAACCATGTTTCAGCTGTAAGGAGTGGCTATGGACATGTTTCAGATCGCCGCCCTGGGGCTTACGGGAGCGGTGCTGGCGGCTCTTTTGCGCCAGGAAAAACGGGAGTTCGCCATTTATGTCGCTCTGGCCGTGGTGCTTTTGATCCTGTCCCAGAGCCTTCATCAGCTTCTCGGGGTGTTTGATTTTCTGTCATCCTGGCAGACAAGGCTCAGCTATGGCAGGGTATACTTACCTGTGATCCTGAAAATCCTGGGAGTGGCATATTTGGCGGATTTTGTGGCGCAGGTCTGCAAGGACGCGGGAGAAGGGGCGATCGGAGCCAAGGTGGAGCTGGCGGGAAAGGTGATGATCTTTTATCTTGCCACGCCGGTTATGGCCTCTGTTTTGGAGCTGATCGAAAATATGATCCCCGGGTGAGGGCCCCGGAAAGGAGAGGATATGCAGCAGACAGGATACCAGGAGCTGATCCGCCAGCAGCTGGAAAGCCTTGACTATCAGCAGCTTGAAGCCATGATGCGCCTTTCGGAGTTTCATAAGGAAAATCCCTTTTCTCCCCCCGGCCTTTTGGAAATCCTGGAAGGACTGTTAAACGGAAGCCTGCTTGAGGATCCCGGCTCTGTTTTGGGGCAGGCCCTTGGGTATTTTCTGGGAGAGTTTTTTTCCGCTGGGGCCCTTCTTTTGGAGATCCTGGTCATCTGTATAATCGGCGCCCTTTTGAAAAACGCTTCCGAGGCGGAGGGAGAAAGGGCCGCCTCCGCCGTGGGGATGATGGCGTGTCATTATGCCGCTGTGGCTATCGCGGCAGGAAGCTTTACAGCGATGTACGGCATCGCCTGGACGGCGATAGATGAGATGACAACCTTTATGCAGGCCCTTTTGCCTATGATGGTGAGCCTGCTTGTGGGAAGCGGGGCGGTGACGGCGGGCGCCTTTATGAGTCCGGTAATGCTGGGGGCTGTCAGCCTTTTCGCCACCGTTTGCCGGCTGCTGATATTGCCCGCCCTGTTTCTTTCCTGCTCCTTTTATCTGATCAATTCCCTGACGGAGCAGGATTACATCAAATCCCTGGCCTCCCTGATCCGAAAGTTCGCCCTTTTTGTCATGGGGCTTGGAGTGCTTTTGTTTTCAGGGCTTTCCGCGGTGCAGTCCATGGTGTCGGCTCCGGCGGATTCCCTTTTTTCCAAAGCCGCCCGATATTCCATCGGCCATTTCGTGCCGGTTATAGGAAGCTTTGCGGCGGATTCCATCGACCTGATCCGTACCTGTACGGCTCTGATCAAGGCGGCGGCAGGGCTCTTTGGGGTTCTGGCCCTTTTGTTTCTGCTGGCGGTGCCCCTGCTGAAGCTTTTGGCGGGGGTTGTGATCTATAAGCTGGCGGCGGTGGTGTTGGAGCCTATTGGGGACAGGAAGATGTCCGAGTGCATGAACCAGATCGGCAGCACCCTGGTAGCCCTTTGCCTGGTGGTATTTTTAACCGCGCTGATGTTTCTGTTTTTTATCGCCATGATGGCCGCGGCAGGACAGGGGGGAAGCCTATGACGGAGCTTTTGCGGGACTGGGTCAGAGATATTTTTATCGTAGCGGTGGGGCTTTATTTTGTGGAGCTGGTGGTTCCCCAGGGAAGCATGAGAAAGTATATCCGCTTTATCTTTTCCATTATGATCCTCAGCGTGGTGCTGTCTCCTCTGGCCTATTTGTGGAGCGGAAGGCAGACACTGGAAAGCTTCAGCCAGGGAAAAGAGGTCTATGGACAGCTTTTGGAGCAGTGGGAGGCTGAAGGGGCAGAAAAAAAGGAGGACCGGGAGCTTACAGAGCTTGATCAGATCCAGAAAACCCAGCTGGAGCAGATATACAGCGAAAAGCTGTCCGGGCAGATTTACGCTCTTTTGGAAAACCGGTTTCCGCAGGTAAGGCCGGGCCAGATCAGGATATTTTTGGAAGATACCGCGGGGATGGAGGATTTTGGGAAGGTCAGGGAGATAGTCATAAAAATCCGGGAGGAGGAATATGTCAATAGTATCAGAAGCTGCATCGCGGACGCCCTGGGCATGGAGGAGGACAAAATCCGGGTTACAGCGGACTGGGAAGGGGAAGCGTCATGAAAAGACTGATGGAGGAATTTCAAAGGTGGCTGGAAAGTGAAAAAAAGGCAAAGGAGCTTTTTCATTTTCTTCTTTCTCTCATCGTGATCCTGTCTGTGAGCCTTTTGGTTTACCATATGGCGGTATCGCCGGGAGAGGAAGGAGAGCTGGTTACGGATCAGCCCCGGCAGCTTTCCCCGGAGACTTCCTTTTACGACAGCCAGGAAAGCCGTTTTACCCGGATGCTGTCCCAGATCAAGGGAGTGGGAGAGGTAAGCGTCATGCTGACCTACCGGCAGGAGGAGCGTCAGGAACAGACGGTGCAGGGGGTGATGATCGTGGCCGAAGGCGCCGGAGATATTGTTGTGAAAAACCAGCTGACCGACGCGGCTAAGTCCGTATTCGGCCTTCCGGCAAGCCGGGTCAGCGTTCAGGAAAGAAAATAAGGATGGGGAGGATGAACATGAGCAATTTTAAAAGGAAAAAGGTGATGCTGGTGGGTCTTGTGGCCCTGGCCCTGTGCGTGGGCGTGATCAATAACAAGCTGACGGAGCAAAGGCTCCTTCAAACCTCAGCGGATTACGTGGAATATGAAGGGCAGATGATGCAGCAGTACGGGGAAGCGGCTCAGGTGGTTTCCAGCCAGACGGAGGATCCGGCGGAACAGACCTGGGAGGAGGATGAGGAGGTGACCCTTGTCAGCTCGGATCAGTATGCGGAGCTAAATGACAAGACCACCTATTTTGAGGAGGCAAGGGCAAGCCTTGATATGGACAGAAACGAAATCCTTTCCATGCTGGAAGAATACGGGGAGACCTCGGAGGACGGGCAGACCAGGGATATGGCGGAAAAGGAAAAGCTGACGCTGATGGAATATATGAATCAGGAAAAAACCATTGAAAACCTGCTCAGAAATAAGGGCTTTGCCGACGCCTATGTGGTGATCACCGACAATGCCGTGAACGTGACGATCAATAAGGAGGAGCTGACCCAGGAGGACATCGCCAAGGCGCTGGATATCGTGATCCGGGAAACAGGCCGGCCGGCGGCCCAGGTGGTGATACAAAATAAAATGTAGGAAACATAAAAAGAAAACCTTTAAAGGGAAAGAAGTTTATGAAGGGAGCGGCCTTGGATCAGGCCGCTCTTTGGTTTTTGCCCGAAGAAGGCAGAAACAGAAACGGTTGAGAAAATTACCATAAACGGTTATAATGAAAAAGAATCTAAGGGATGAGGAAAAGAGGATCTGATGAACGAAGAAAAAACGGAAAAGCTTGGAAACGTGAGAATATCTGATGAAATTATCGCTACTGCGGCGGCGGTGGCGGCTTCCCGGGTGGAGGGAGTGGCATCCCTTGGAGCGGGACTGACAGAAAATCTTTCCATCAATCTGCGGCTTACCGCTCATCCCAGGGGAATCAGGATCGCCCGAACAGAGGAAGAGCTGATGATCGATATTTACGTGAATGTGTTTTACGGCTGTAAAATACCGGAGGTGGCCTGGAATATCCAGGAACAGGTCAAGGATGAGGTGGAAAGGCTTACGGGCCAGAAAACCACCGCTATCAATATCAACGTCCAGGGCGTTACCCTGCCCCCGGAGCTGTCCGGCCTGTCCATATAGGCCAGGCCCCCTTCCGGCCGCGGGCATTCAAAGGAGAAACAAAACCATGAAAAGAAGGACGACCAGAGAACTGCTGATGCAGATGCTGTATGAAATGAGCATACAAAAGGATTTTGGGACAGGGATCCGGGACCGTTATGTGATGCGCCACCGGATCCCCGAAGAACAGGCGCCGTATTTTAACGGGGTTTATGAAGCCCTGAGGGAGCACAAAGAGGAAATCGACCGGACGATCGATCAGGCGCTGACCTCCTGGTCGATCTCCACCCTGGGAAAGGTGGAGCTTGCCATTTTACGTCTTGGAGCCTGCGAGATCCTTTATATGAGCGATTCCATCGGCCCCTCCGTCAGCATAAACGAGGCGGTGGAGCTTGCGAAAAAGTATGGAGAAGAGCGCTCCTTTCAGCTGATCAACGGCGCTTTGGGAGCGATCAATAAAAAACGAAATGGGAAACAGGAAATTCAGCCTGGGAATTGACACCAGCAATTACACCACGTCTCTGGCTCTGGTAAATGAAAGCCTGCAGGTGGTAGCCCAGCAAAGACAGCTTTTATATGTAAAAAAAGGCGAAAAGGGCCTGAGACAGTCTCAGGCCCTGTTTGAGCATGTGGGCAATCTTCCCTCTGTTATGGGAAAGCTCATGGGTGAGGCGGAAAAAAACACCGGGCTCAGCTCCGGGGCTATTGCTTCCCGGATCGTTATCGTGGCGGCCTCTGAAAGGCCAAGGCCGGTGGAGGGCTCCTACATGCCTGTTTTTCGAAGCGGCGCCAGCCTTGGCAGCTGCCTTGCCAGCGCCCTTGGAGCCGTGTATCTGGGGATTTCCCATCAGGAGGGGCATATAGAGGCCATTCGGCGCTTCACCTCTATGAAGGGAAGCTCGCCCTTTTTAGCCCTTCATCTTTCCGGCGGAACCACGGAATGTCTTTTGTGCCGTCAGCGGGATCCGGCCGGAGGGGATGAAAAGAAGGGACAGCCGGAAAGGAAGGCGGGTTATGAAATCAGGCTGACAGGGAAAAGCCTGGATCTTTCCGCCGGGCAGCTGCTGGACCGGGTAGGGGTGGCTTTGGGCCTGGATTTTCCCTGCGGCGGGCAGCTTGACAGGCTGGCTCTTTCTTTTTTAAAGGAAGGGGATTTCCGGCAGGCTCAGAAGCAGAAAAGCCTTGGAAAGGAAGAAAACGGAAGAAAGTCCCCGGCGTCCTGGAAAAAGGGGCTCAGCCCCGTGAGGGTAAAAGAGGGGATGATGAACCTTTCCGGGATAGAAACCCAGGCGCAGCGCCTTATCCTGCAAAGAGGGCTTTCCGGCGTTTTAAAGGACTGCGAAGGCCGGGAAAACTGCCTGCCGGAACAAAGAGCCGGGATGGAAATGGCGGGAGAGATCGCGGCGGGGGTTTTGCTTCGCCTGGGAGAGGGGATTTTTCAGATGCTGAAGCAGTGCATGGAAAAAGAGAAGGTTTACCAGGTTATAATGGCAGGAGGGGTTTCCGCCAGCGTTTTTTTACGGCAGCAGCTGACAAGGGCCTTTGAGGGCCTGCCTGAAGGGGCGGGCCTGTATTTTGACAGCAGGGGCTATGCCGCCGACAACGCGGTGGGAACGGCGCTGATCGGCATGCGTCATTTTCTGGGCTGTTTGCAGGAACCGAAAGGAGCTTCCTATGAAACCCGTTAGTATATCCCAACTGAATCGATATATCAAAACCCTTTTGCAAACGGACCCGGTGCTGGGCAATGTTTCCGTTTGGGGAGAGGTTTCCAATCTGAAATATCACAGCTCAGGCCATGTATATTTTGCTCTCAAGGATGAGCAAAGCAGGCTCAGCTGTTTTCTGCCTCAGTCCAAGGCCCGTTTTCTTCCCTTTCCTCTTGAAGAAGGAATGGAGATCGTCGCCAGCGGTTATTTGTCCGTGTATGAGAAGGGCGGCTCCTATTCCCTTTACGTAGGAGATGTTTCCGCCAGAGGAAAGGGCAATCTGATGATCGCCTTTGAAGCCTTAAAGACCCGGCTTGAGAAGGAAGGCCTTTTTGATCCGGCTTTGAAAAAGCCTTTGCCGGTCTTTCCCCGGACCGTCGCCCTTGTTACCTCTGAAACCGGCGCTGCCGTCCGGGATATGATCCGTACCATCAAAAACAAAAATCAAATCGTGGATATCCTTTTGTTTCCCTGCCTTGTGCAGGGAGAAGGGGCCGGAGAGGAAATCGCAGAAAATATCCGGCGGATCAACCGGGATTTTCCTCAGACAGATGTGATGATCGTAGGGCGGGGGGGCGGCTCTCAGGAGGAACTGTGGGCCTTTAACCAGGAGAAGGTGGCAAGGGCTATTTTTGCATCTGAGTGTCCTGTTATTTCGGCGGTGGGCCATGAAACGGATTTTACCATAGCGGATTTTGCGGCGGATTACCGGGCCGCCACTCCCACAGCCGCCGCGGAGGCGGCTGTACCGGATATCGGGGCCCTTTCCCGGCAGGTAGAGCTTTTGAAAAAGCAGCTGGATACCCAGATCCGGGGAAGGCTTTCCCTTTTGGAGGGCCGGCTTTCGGCCCTGTCTCCCCGGCAAAGCGGCAGGCTGCTTTTGGGAAGGCTGCAGCAGTATCAGGTCATGGCCGACCAGAAAGCCTCCCAGCTTTCCTTCCTGGCCAGGCGCCGCCTGGACGAAAGCAGTCTTTTGCTGGAAAAGCTCCGGTCCAGGATCGGAGAAATGGATCCCAGAAGATGGATGGAAATGGGCTATGCGGCGGTGACGGACGGGGAGGGCTTTTTTGTGAAATCTGCAAAGAATGTGGAGCGGGAAGCAGAAGTCCATGTGACCTTTGCCGACGGGGTGCTGGATTGTCAGGTCCGGCAGATCCGGCTTCAGCCTGTGTTGAAGGATAAGAGCAGCGGGGAAAAAGACCCGGAAAGTGGAAAGGAGGGGATCGGATATGACGCGCAAGGAAACGCCCAGCTTTGAGGAGGCCTTTCAGAAGCTTTCCCAGGCGGCGGAAGCATTGAAGGAGGAATCGGCTACTCTGGAGGAGTCCCTGAAGCATTTTGAAGAGGGAAGCAAATATTACCAGCAGTGCAGCCGGATCCTGGAAAAAGCCAAACAAAGGGTGATGAAATATGACAAGGAATCAGGAGAGTTGCAGCCATGGCAGTAAGGGATTTTAAAGAAGAGCATGAAAGGCTGAAAGCCCTTGTGGAGGAAGCGCTTTTGGGATTTCTGCCAAAGGAAGACCCAAAGGCCCGTCGGCTTTTTCAGTCCATGAGATACAGCCTTGAAGCGGGAGGAAAACGGATCAGGCCCGTGCTTTTGCTGGGAGCCTGCCTGGCGGCGGGCGGCCGGGAGGAGGACGGACTGGCCTTTGCCTGCGCCCTTGAGTGCATCCATACCTATTCCCTGATCCATGATGATCTTCCTTCCATGGACGATGATGATCTGAGGCGGGGAAAGCCAACAAACCATAAGGTTTTCGGCGAGGCGACGGCTATTCTTGCCGGCGACGGCCTTTTGAACGGGGCTTATGAAGGCATGCTGGGAGATATCCAGAAAAGCAGGGCAGAGCAGCTTCTCAGAAAGGTAAAGGCAGCCGGCATCATCGCCCGGGCAGCGGGAGCGGAGGGCATGGTAGGAGGCCAGATGGCGGATATCCAGGCGGAAAAAAGCCTTGCGCTTTCAGAGGAGCAGGGAGAAAAACAGGATCCCCTTGCCCTTGCGGACTATATCCACCGGCATAAAACCGGCGCTTTGATCCAGGCCAGCCTTGTGGCGGGCGGCGTCCTTGGAGGAGGGGAGGAGGACTTTTTAAAGGCGCTTTCTGACTTCGGGGAAAAAATAGGCCTTGCATTTCAGATCGCAGACGATATACTGGATATTTGCGGAGAGACGCAAATTCTTGGCAAGCCTGTCAAAAGCGATCAGGAAAAGGATAAGCTGACCTATCCTGCGATTTTGGGGCTGCAGGAGGCCAAAAACATCCTGGAGAAGCTCCATGATCAGGGCCGGCAGGCTCTTTGCGGCTATGAAAGCCGGTGCGGTTTTTTGCTTTGGGAAGCCCAGGCGCTTGCAAAAAGAACTTTTTAGCCCCGCTTTTAGCGGCCGATGGACTTCACATGGAAAGGAGTCGTTATGATACAGCCAAATAACCCCCAGGACGGTCCGTTCTGCCGGGATCTGAAAAACGAAAAAAAGGGCGGCGGGGAACATGTATCCAGGCGTCTTGAAGATTACAGCTTTCCAGAGCAGCTGAAGGAAATGAGCATGGGGGAAATGTCCCTTCTGGCTGTTCAGATCCGGGAATTTCTTTTGGAAAACCTGTCGAAAACAGGGGGACATCTTGCCTCCAATCTGGGGGTTGTGGAGCTTTCCATCGCTTTGCACCGGGTGTTTGATTCCCCTCGGGATAAGATTTTATGGGATGTGGGGCATCAGTCCTATGTTCATAAAATCCTGACGGGAAGAGCCGGGGCGTTTCAAAGCCTCAGGAAGCTGGACGGGCTTAGCGGTTTTCCCAGACGGGAGGAAAGCCCTCATGATGTTTATGACGCGGGACACAGCAGCGATTCCATTTCCGTCGCCCTTGGGATCGCCGATGCCAGGGACATGAAGGGGGAGGATTTCTCTGTGGTGGCCGTCATCGGAGACGGGGCCATGACCGGGGGCGTAGCCTATGAGGGGCTGAATAACGCCGGCATTTCCAAATCGAAGATCCTGATCATATTAAATGATAATCAAATGTCCATATCGGAAAATATAGGCGGTATGTCCCAGCATTTAAGCAAGCTTCGCACCGGGCCCATGTATCAGAATCTGAAAAAGCGGATCAAATCGGGACTTTCCGGTATCCCCGTGGTAGGCCAGGAGCTGTACCGGGGCATCGAGCATTTGCGGGATACTTTAAAGTATGCGGTTTTGGATGGAGAAAGCAGCCTGTTTGAAGGCTTGGGCCTGAAATATTACGGCCCGGTGGACGGTCACAATCTGCAGGAGCTGATCCCTCTTTTAGAGGCTCTTAAAGAAATGGATGAGCCGGTGCTTTTGCACGTGGTGACAAAAAAGGGAAAGGGCTTTTCCTATATCGAAAAACATCCGGACCGGTTTCACGGGGTGGGGCCCTTTGACCTTTCCACCTTTACGGCCAAGGGGACTTCCCGTCAAACCTATTCCCAGATTTTCGCAGGCGCCCTGACGGAGCTGGCGGAGAAGGATGAAAGGGTCGTGGCGGTGAGCGCCGCCATGGTGGAGGGAACGGGCCTTGCCTTTATGCAAAAGCGCTTTCCCCGCCGGGTCTTTGATGTAGGGATCGCCGAGCAGCACGCGGTGAGCTTTGCCAGCGGGCTGGCCCTGGGAGGCCTTAGACCCTTTGTGGCCATTTATTCAACGTTTTTGCAAAGAGCCTACGACGAGATACTGACCAATGTGTGCCTGCAAAAGCTGCCGGTGGTTTTCTGTATCGACCGGGCCGGAAATACGGGAGGCGACGGGCAGACCCATAACGGACAGTTTGATCTTTCCTATCTTCTGCCTATGCCCAATATGACGGTCATGGCGCCGGGAGACGGAAAAGAGCTGGAGCAGATGCTGGCCTTTGCCTTGACCCTGGAGGGCCCCTGCGCCATTCGCTATCCCAGGGGGGAGGCGCCTGCTTTTCCTACGGGTCAAGGGGATCAGACAGAGCCTCTTCGCCTTGGAAAGGGCGTGGTCCTTTCCCGGGGAAAGGATGTGTGCCTTTTCGCTCTTGGGAAAATGCTGGAGCCCTGCCGGAGGGCGGCGGCTTTGCTGGAAGAGGCCGGTTATTCCACAAGCCTGGTAAACGCCAGGTTCGCCAAGCCCTTTGACCAGGCGCTTTTAAAAGAGATGGCGGAAAGCTGCCGGGTGCTGGTGACGGCGGAGGACAACGGGATTTTGGGAGGCCTGGGTCAGGAGGCCGGCGCCTTTTTGCATAAGACGGGGGAAAAAACAGGCGCGTTTTTTTCTGTAGGATGGCCGGATACCTTTATTCCTCACGGAGACACCGGCGCCCTGTTTGAACGCTGGGAGCTGGACGGCCCGGGAATCGCCCGCCGGGTTTTGAAAATGCTGAAGGAGGGCGAAAAAAAATGAAGGAACGGCTGGATGTGCTCCTTGTCAAAAAAGGCTTTTGCGATTCCAGGGAAAAAGCCAAGCGTCTTGTGATGGCGGGGCTTGTCTATGTAGATGGACAGCGGGGAGAAAAACCCGGAGCCATGGTAGAGGAAGAAGGGGCTATTTTTGTGAAGGGACAGGACTGCCCCTATGTGAGCAGGGGCGGGCTGAAGCTGGAAAAGGCCCTGGACTGGTTTGAGATCGACCTGAAGGGGCTGGTGTGCGCCGATATGGGCGCCTCTACCGGCGGATTTACCGATTGCTGCCTGCAAAGAGGCGCGGAAAAGGTCTATGCCATGGATGTGGGCTATGGACAGCTGGACTGGCGGCTGCGAAAGGATCCCCGGGTGGTGAATATGGAAAAGGTCAATATCCGCTATCTGGATACGGAACGGTTTGACAAGCCGGTGGATTTTGTCAGCATCGACGTTTCGTTTATTTCCCTGACCCTGATCCTGCCTGTGGCCTGGCGGCTTTTAAAGGAAGGGGGAAGGCTTGTCTGTCTTGTCAAGCCTCAGTTTGAGGCGGGAAGAGAGCAGGTGGGCAAAAAGGGGATCGTAAAGGATCCCGCCGTACACCGGCAGGTGATGGAAAAGGTCGCCTGTTTTGCCCGGCAGCTGGGCTTTACGCTGGGAGGCGCGACCTATTCTCCCATGGCGGGAGCAAAAGGAAATATAGAATATTTGCTTTATTTCGAAAAAAATCCGCAAAAAGAAAATATTTCGAAAATAGATTTTGAACAAACGGCAAGCCGTGTTATAATGGAAGCGCATGAAAAATTGATGAAATAACAAAAGGATAAAAGAGAGGTAAAAGAGATGAGGTTTTCAAAAAAAATAGAGCATATGGGGCATTCCCCTATCAGGAAGTTTCATACATATGCGGTTGAGGCGAAGGAAAAGGGCAAAAGGATCTACCACCTGAATATCGGGCAGCCGGATATAGAAACGCCCCCTGTTTTTTTTGAAGCCGTCCGGCAATTTTCGGAGCCGGTTTTGGAATATATGCCCTCCCAGGGCATACCTTCCCTTTTAAAGGAAATCAGGGATTATTACCGCCGAATCGGCGTGGACATCGATGAAAAGGATATCATCATTACGGACGGGGGCAGCGAAGCCCTGCAGATGGCCTTTACCTGCATTTGCGACGAGGGGGACGAAATCATTGCGGCGGAGCCCTTTTATACCAATTATAACGGTTTTCTGAAAAGCGCCGGAGGAAAGCTCAGGCCGGTGACCACCGCAGTGGAGGAGGGCTTTCATTTTCCTTCCAAGGAAGCCATCAGAGCCCAGATCGGCCCCCGCACGAAAGGGATCATCGTGACCAATCCCGGCAATCCCACCGGGGTGGTTTTGAAAGAAGAGGAAATAGACTGGCTGTGCGAGCTGGCGGTGGAATACGATTTGTTTCTGATCGCCGATGAGGTATACAGGGAATTTGTCTATGACGGCCTGGAAATGACAAGCTTTGGAAAACGCAGGGATATCAGGGACAGGCTGATCATCATCGACAGCATCTCCAAGCGTTTCAGCGCCTGCGGGAGCCGGGTGGGGGCCTTGATCTGTCAAAACGAGGAGCTGATCAGCCACGCCATGAAGCTGGCTCAGAGCCGGCTGTCGGTGCCCACCATGGACCAGGAGGGAGCGGCGGCTTTGTACCGGATCGATCCCGGCTATTTCGATCATATCAAAAAAGAATATCAAAAGCGCAGAGATGTTTGCTATGAAGGGCTTAAGGCCATAGAGGGCGTTATCTGCCAAAAACCGGCGGGGGCCTTTTATATCACCGCCAAGCTGCCGGTAGATGATGCGGAGGATTTTCTGATCTGGCTTTTGCGTGATTTTGAGGACCGGGGAGAAACGGTCATGTACGCTCCGGCCAGCGGCTTTTATGAAACCCGGGGACTTGGAAGGCAGGAAATCCGGATCGCCTATGTGCTGAAGGAGGAAGATCTGAGACGGGCTATGGAAATACTGAAAAAAGCGGTAGAGGCTTACCGGGCCCGCTGACCCTTTTTCGGGCGGGATGCCGGTGAAAGGCTCTGTGAAAGAGAAAAACATAAAAGGAGGCAGCGGGGCTGCCTCTTTTTTGCGGCAGGCGCTTTTTGTCTGTCCGGCGTTTTGTTTCAGAAAAAGGCGGGACAGGCAGCAAACGGGGTTTTAAGAATCTGTTAAGAAACAAAAGGGGCGTTCATTAAGAATTGGGCGTTACAGTAAGGAAAGAGATGTGAAGGAGGACGCGATGAAGGAACTGACGATTTTGGTATGCGACGATGACAGGGAAATCGCAGGCGCCATTGAGGTGTATCTGAAAAACGAAGGGTACCGGGTGCTGAAAGCCGCCGATGGGCTGGAGGCTCTGGAAATTCTCCAAAAGGAGACCGTTCATCTGATCCTGATGGACATCATGATGCCCAGAATGGACGGCATGAAGGCCACCATGCGGATCAGGGAAAACAAAAACATCCCCATCATCATGCTTTCGGCCAAGACGGAGGATTATGACAAGATCATGGGACTGAACATGGGAGCGGATGATTATATCACAAAGCCCTTTAATCCCCTGGAGCTGATCGCCAGAGTCAAATCCCAGCTCAGAAGGTATGTGAATCTGGGAAGCATGGAGCAAAAGAAAAATGTGTATACCACAGGCGGACTGATGATCGACGACGAAACAAAGACCGTTACCCTGGACGGCGAGCAGGTGGTGGTGACGCCCATTGAATACGGTATTTTAAAATATCTGACCGAAAACGCCGGAAAGGTGTTTTCTATCGACCAGATCTATGAGGCGGTCTGGAAGGAACCGGCCTTTAATCCGGAAAACACGGTAGCGGTGCATGTAAGGCGGATTCGGGAAAAAATCGAGATAAACCCGAAGGAGCCGAGATATTTAAAGGTGGTGTGGGGAATTGG
Organism: uncultured Clostridia bacterium; assembly: GCA_944386095.1. Taxonomy (GTDB): domain Bacteria; phylum Bacillota; class Clostridia; order Peptostreptococcales; family Anaerovoracaceae; genus CALWZU01. The sequence continues at coordinate 16,135 of CALWZU010000071.1, forward strand.
ATACAAAATTGAAAAGCTATGACAAAAAAAAGATCCTAAGGGGCGTACTTTTCTGCCTTTGCGTTTTGACCCTGCTTTTGGGCTCCTTTTTTTCGGTGATGGGCCTTGCCAGGATCAATGCCACCGGGATCAGCGACTACCGGGATGTGGCTGCGGCGCCTGATTATGAAAACAGCTATACCTTTCAGGATGATATCCATGATATTATGGATCGGATCATCAGGACGATGATCCTGGGGCAGATGCTTTCCGCAGGAAAAGAAGGGCAGCCGGTGAACGGCTATGTGCTGAGAGACTGGGGCTTTATGGATGTTTACGGCGGATATGAGTCCTACTATGATGAAGCGGGAAGATACGAGGAGCCGGAAAAATTTGTGACCCTGGATCAGGATGACATTCAGATACTGGAAAGCCGCTATGAGAATTACAGGGAAGATCTCAATGAAATCCAGGGCCTGTTTTACTACGGCAAGCTGGGAGATTTCACCATGGCCACAGAAGGCTTTTCCACCGAAAGCTCTCTTATAGAGGCAAAAAGAACGGCGGAAAGCAATCCTGCCTGGTATGTGTATGAAAAGGGCAGCAGCGATAAATATCCGGACATTTCGGAAAGACGCTACGAAACAAGCTATATTTTGTATGAGGATTACAGCGCCGCCATGGAAGCCTCCCAGTATGAACTGGTGCAGGGCAGCCAGGGAGACGGCCCTGTGGTTTACCTGGGCTTTGACAGGGCCTTTCTGGATAAGGGAAATCTGCTTTTGAAAAGCCAGCAAAATGGGATCATGGCGCCGGTAGTGGGAGGGATCGTGCTCCTTGTCGCTTCTTTGATCCTTCTGGCTGCCTGTATGGTCTTTACCGGGAAATGGGATGAAGAGGGAAAGCCGGTTTTAAATATCGGGGATAAAATCTGGACGGAGGCGCAGCTTCTCATCGCCTGTCTGTGTTTTTTCCTGGGAGGCACTTTTTTCCTGATCAGCCTTTTTGAGGGGTGTCAGTATTTTATCTCATCGGAGCTTCCCGGGGATATGCAGACCACTACCAGCCTTTGGGGCATCCTGGTTTCCGTTCTTATCGGAATCCCCAGCGCGGTTTTGGGAATCGAGATGATCCTGGCTTTGGTCAGGAGCCTGAAATACAGGCGGTTTGTGAAAAACGCTCTTCTTTACAAATGCTACAGCCCCTTTAAGGAAATGATCCTGGGCTTTCTAAAGGGCGGAACGGTTATGAAGCGGATCCTGACAGTGGCAGCGGTTTTGTGCGCCTTTACTGCTCTTCTGGTGTTCCTTGCCATATGCTTTACGGGCGATATATACGAGCCGGTAGTGGCCTTACTTCTGACCGCTCTTTTGGTGTTCCTGGCTCTTGGGATCGGTTCCCGATTCATTTTGCCTCATGTTCGCCAATACGAGGAAATCAGAAAGGGTGTGGAAGCGGTAAAGGGAGGGGATCTGTCCTATCAGATCCCGGTGGAGGCGGATACAGAGCTTGGCAGGCTGGCCTCCGACATCAATCATATTTCCGAGGGCTTTGATATTGCCGTTCAAAATGAAATGAAAAGCCAGAGGATGAAAACCGATCTGATATCCAATGTTTCACATGATATCAAGACCCCCCTGACCTCCATCATCACCTATGTGGATCTTTTGAAAAGAGAGGGGCTTGACTGTGAACGGGCGGAAGAGTATCTGGACATTTTGCAGCAAAAGAGCTTTCGGCTGAAAAAGCTCACAGAGGATCTGTTTGACGCAGCAAAGGCTTCAAGCGGCGCCGTCACCGTCAGCCTGGAGGAGGTTGAGCTTTTGGCGCTCCTCAATCAGGGCCTGGGGGAAATGAGCGAGGGGATCGAAGAAACGGGCCTTGTTTTTAAAATCAACGCCAGCAGGGAGCATTACTACGTGGTGGCGGACGGGCAGCTTTTGTGGCGGGTCTGGGAAAACCTGCTGTCCAATATCCTGAAATACGCCCAGGAGCGTACCCGGGTGTATGTGGATGTGCTTCAGGATGAGGAACAGGTGAGGATGGTGGTTAAAAATATTTCCAAAACAGAGCTGAATATGGAGGCGGATGAGCTGATGGAACGCTTCAAGAGGGGAGATGAATCCCGCTCCACAGAAGGCAGCGGCCTGGGGCTTGCCATCGCCAGAGACCTTGTAAAGGCGCAAAACGGAAGCTTTTCCATTCAGATAGACGGAGACCTGTTTAAAGCCACGGTGATTTTGCAGCGGGCAAGACGGGGGAAGGCCCAGGATGAAAAAGAGTCTTGACAGAAAAGGAAAATAAGCGTATGCTGGTGTTTGTCAGAAAGAATAAGAAAATCTTCGGGGCAGGGTGAAATTCCCGATCGGCGGTGACAGTCCGCGAGCGCACAGCGCAGGATTTGGTGAAATTCCAAAACCGACAGTATAGTCTGGATGGAAGAAGAAAAAGCACAGCAGCCAGGAGGCGTCTCTTTTATGGCTGTCTGATGACGGTTGATTTTCAAAGCCCTGAAACAGAATCTGTTTCAGGGCTTTTTATGAAAATGGCCCGGCTTTATTTGCGATCAGAAAAGCCCCGGAGATGATCCGGGGCTTTTTCACAGGAAAGGAAAAAACGCCCCGGCAAAGGAAGAGGGGAGAGCTGGGAAGTGGACAAACAGGACGAAAGATACATGAAAATGGCTTTGAAAGAGGCGAAAAAGGGAATTGGCTTTGTAAATCCCAATCCTCTTGAGATCGGAA
>CALWZU010000072.1 GCA_944386095.1 uncultured Clostridia bacterium
CGGCTCTTTCCTGAGCCGAAATCCGCAGCTTCCTGTTTTCTTTTAAGAAAGGATTTCATACAGGTCGCTGGCTTCATTCTTCGGCACATGCTCCGCCAGGGATCTGACTCGTACCGTCACCTCGCCGTTTCCGAATTTCACCGAGACTACATCCCCCACCTTTACGTCGGCGGAAGGCTTTGCCGCTTTTCCATTAATGGTGATCCGCTCCGTTTCACAGGCTTCTTTGGCCACCGTTCTTCTTTTGATCAACCGGGAAACCTTTAAAAATTTATCCACTCTCATATCGTTTTCTCCTTCTCAGTCAAAATGACGACAAAAAGCAGCGATCCTGGATCGCTGCTTTTTCAAATATAACATTTACGCTAACAACGCAGCCCTTTTATTTATTGACTGCTTCCTTCAGGGACTTACCAGCCTTGAATACAGGTGCCTTAGACGCAGGAATTTTGATTACTTCGCCGGGATTTCTCGGATTTCTTCCCTGTCTTTCTTTTCTTTCTCTAACTTCAAACGTTCCAAATCCGATTAATTGAACCTTATCGCCTGCTTTTAACGCGCCCTCAATGCTTTCTACCACTGCATTAACAGCAGCTTCGGCATCTTTTTTGGTCAGTTTTGTCTGCTTTGCAACATTTGCAACTAAATCTGCTTTGTTCACAAAAACGCCCTCCTTAAACTTTTTTTCTGGTTTCCGCAAGAGACTTGGCTTTCGCCTCATTCCACAGCTTGTCCATTTCTTCCAGTGACATTTGTTCTAACCGCTTGCCCTGTGAGGCCGCCGTGTCTTCTATATATTGAAACCTATGAATAAATTTCTCTGAAGCGCCATTTAGCGCCTCTTCCGGGTCAATTCCCAGAAACCGAGAAACATTCACCACCGAAAAGAGCAGGTCTCCGATTTCTTCTTTAATATGCTCTTTGTCCTGCGTCTGATAAATCGCCTCCAGTTCTCCTGTTTCTTCTTTGATTTTCTGGAAGGCTTCCCTCACGCAGTCCCAATCGAAACCTACATCAGCCGCTTTTTTTTGAATCTTATCGCTTTTCATTAACGCAGGCAGGCCTTTTGGAATGTTCCACATGGCCTCTACTTGCGTTTTACGGCTTTTCTCTTGCTTTTTCATATTCTCCCATTTAATCAATGCCTTGTCAAGGGTTTCGGCTGTATTTTCTGCCTGGTTTCTCAAAAAAACATGGGGGTGGCGAAAAATCATCTTATTTGAAACCCTATTTAGTACATTTTTGACATCAAACAGCCCTTTTTCCTCAGCAATTAGCGCATGAAAGACCCCCTGGAGCATAAAATCCCCCAGCTCCTCCTCCAGAAGATCATCGTCTTTTTTATCGATGGCATCCAGTACCTCATAGGTTTCTTCTATCATGCATTTTTTCAGGCTTTCGTGGGTCTGGACCTGATCCCAGGGGCAGCCCTGGGGGCTCCTGAGAAAACGAATGATCTCCACCAGTCTTTCAAACGCTTCCCCCGCCGTATCCTTATCCTGTTTCCAGGCCTGATCCAGAGCCGCTTCCTTTTCGGGGCTTTTTACCTGCTCACACAGATCGGGTTCTGAAAATCCCTTATTGCCCCGGTATTTTTCCTGGTCGTGTGTATTGTTTTCCATATGGCATCTCCTTTTCGCCATTTCTCTGCCAACGTCATATGACGGCGTCTTTTGGCTGACTCTCTTTTGTTTAAAATCTTTATATACAAAATATGAGATCCAATTTAAAAGCTCTTGGTATTTTTCTTACGCCCTTATTTTCTTTGTATTTTTTTCAACGCCCTGGCCAGCTTTTCTCCTTTGGGCAGCATTCGAAGCTCTTCTTCTGTAACGCCCTTGATCAATAGCATCGCCAGAGCATAAACCCCTACCCCTACTGCCACAGACAGTAAAGTGGCGATACTGTTGCCTGCGATCATTTCGAAGACCAGGTATGCAAAGTGTACGCAGACTGCCATCAGGACGGCGGCCGCAAACGGCTTGAGGAACGTCATGGACAGATTGAACCGGGTCTTGGTATAGGCCTTGACCGCTATGAAATCCAGGGCGGCGGCGATGGCATAGGCTGCCGTCGTTCCCAGGGCCGCACCTTTTACATTGATGGAAGGGATCCCCACAAGGGTATAGGTACAGATGATTTTTGCCACAGCCCCTATCGCCAGATTCATGACCGGAACCGAAGGACGCCCCAGTCCCTGCAGGACCCCCGTAAGCGTTTGAACGATGGAAAGGAAAACCACGCCTATCGCCATAATGAAAAGACATGGTGCGGCGCTCACTGCGCTGGCTTTTTGCATGGGGTATAAAAGCAGCATGATCGGCTCTGCCAAAACCATCAGCCCAAAAGCGCAGGGCAAACCGATCAAGGCCGATGTCCTGACACCCAGTTCAACGTTCTTTTGCAAAAACGCGGTTTCCTTCCTCTTATACGCGGCGGAGACCACCGGGACCAGGCTCATGGCGATACTCATGGACAGCACCTGGGGAAAATTGATAATGGCGCCCACCATTCCGGACAGCTGCCCGTATAGGGCGGTGGCCGCTTCTTCCGTAAAGCCTGCCGCCGTCTGAAGCCGGTTCATAACCAGCGCCATATCGATCAGGTTCATTATAGGCATAATAGATGCGCCTATGGTTACCGGAACAGCGATGATCAGAATTTTCCTTAAAATCGTTCCCACCGATTCCCTGGTCCGTATCACACCCTGGCGGATACCCTGGCGGATCTGCTTTTTCTTTTTCATATATATGATGATGATCCCGATCCCGCCGAACAGGCCTCCAAAAGCCGCTCCTGAAGAAGCGCCCGCCGCAGCGAATTCCAGTCCCACCGGGAACAGGTAAAATGCCAGCGTCAGACCGAAAAATACCCTGAAAAGCTGCTCGACTACCTGAGAGGTGGCAGTGGGCGACATATTCTGCATCCCCTGAAAATAACCCCGAAACGCAGCCATGATCGGGACGAACAAAAGCGCCGGCGAAATCGCCCGCATAGCATAATAAGCGCCGGGGTTGCCTACCATTTCACAGATATATTCTGCGCCGAAAAACAGGATAGAGGTAGTGGAAAGACCGATAATGAAAAGCAGCAAAAAAGAAACCCGGAAAACCCGGTGAGCCTCCTGATTTTCATTTACCGCCAGCCGTTCTGAGATCAGCTTGGAGATCGCGGTGGGAATACCCGCCGTTGAAAGGGTCAAAAGAAAAACATAAATCGGATAAGCGCCGTTATAATAGCCCATCCCCACATCTCCGATCAGATTGGCAAGGGGGATGCGGAACACAGCGCCCAAAAGCTTAATGATGATTCCCGCGATTCCCAGTATGGCAGCGCCTTTTAAAAATGTCATCTTCCTGTCACTTGCACCCATTTTCCGTCTTGTCCTCTCTTTTCCGGCTCAAATCTCCTCCGGCCCAAAGCCTCTATACCAGGCAAAAGACCGGTTGCCTTCGTCTTCCCTTTCATACACTGCCTATTATACTATATCAAAATTCTTTTTTATGCCATAAGATTTTATGTAGAATTAATGAAATTATTGTTTCTGCCGCGCTTTTTCCTTTCGCCTCTCCCCCGTCCCTTCTTCCATCATTAAAAGGAGGGCGCCCCTCCTGCCGTTTCCGGCCTTTGAGACGCCCTCCTTTTTTAATATCCGGCCTCAGCCTGGGTTCTTTGCCCCGGCCTAAGCTCTTTGAGGATTGTTGGGACTTTTTTCCCATTCCTCATCAAAATACACATCATAGCATAAAGGATCCGGTTTTTTTGTCATAGCGGAAACCACTAGCATCGCCGCAAGGCTCGCAGGTGCGGCAAAGAAAATCGGAGGATAGCCGGATATGCCCGTCAGCTGGACAAACACATAAAGGCCGCCGCCCAAAATCATAGAAGCCAAGCAGCCCGCCTTAGTGGCCCGCTTGGAAAACATGGCCGCCATCGCAGGCACCAAAAGGCCTCCCGCGCCAATGGCATATCCCAGCACAATCAGTTCAATAATATTCGGATAGAAAATCGAAATGATCAGGGTGCAAACGCCGATAACGCCCATGACCGTCCTGGTCATGGCCAGCTGCTGCTTTTGATTCAGTTCTTTTTTCACAAGCTCTCCCCAAACATCTGTTACAAAACAATTTGTCGCGCAGATCAGGCAGGTAGAGGAAGTGCTCATGGTCGCCGACAGGATCGCAGCCAGCAAAATGCCGATCAGGCCGGTAGGCAAAAGCTCCAGGATCATGGTGGGAAGAACGTCGTTGCTGTTTGTCATTTCCGGATACAAAAGATAGCCGCACATGCCGATGAAAATAACCGCGAAAGCCGGCAGGGCATAAAGCAGGCTGCACCACAGCTGCGAGCTGAAGGCCGCTTTTACGTCCCTGCAGGAGGCGGTATAGCTATAGGAGGCCTGCATGGTAAAGGGGGCCGCCAAAGTAGGAATCAGCAATACGCCGATGATCGTAAACCAGCCCATGGCGCCGATGTCTGTAAACGCCGCAGGGACACGGTTCATCAGCTCAGTAAAGCCCCCTACCTCTCCAACGGATTTGGGCATCAGAATAAACACCATGCCAATATACAGAATCGCCATTTGCAGGCAATCCGTATATACTACCGCCTTCAATCCCCCCAGGATCGAATACCCGATCACAACCACCGTCGTAATAACCATGGCGAAAACGATGTCCCAGCCCAAAAGCACCGATACGATCGTACCTGTCGCCACTACCTGAGACGCCACGAAACCGGTATAGGCAATACAGTTCAGAAAGCCTGAAATCAGCTTGGCTTCTTTCCCAAACCGATAGCCGATATAATCGCCGATGGTGGTAAAGCCGCCTCTGTGCATGGCGTTCCACAGGCGCTTAACAAAGGGCAGCATCACAAAACCGACGCCGATGTTGGCGATTCCAAACCAGGAGCCGGAAATGCCATAAGTAAATCCATAGCCGGTTCCGCCTACGGAGGTAGAGCCTCCCGCCAGATTGGCCGCCTTGCCTACACCGGCCAAAAGACCGCCGAAGGATCTGCCCGCAACCACAGAATCCTCATGACTTTTGACATTTTTCGATACAGCCACACCGATCAAGACCAAAACCACTAAGTACAAAATAATGATCACAACATCCAAAATCGTCATCGTCTTTCTCCTTTCCTAAAACAAACCGATCCCCCGTTTACGCCTCATATACGGTTTTTCCTCCCACAACCGTTCTGATGACCTGGATCTTATGGATCCCATGGGGATCCGTTTGGAAAATGTCCTGATCCAGTACAATAAAGTCTGCGAATTTTCCTTTTTCCAGAGTCCCCCTTTCATTTTCCTCATTGCAGCAATAAGCGGCGTTTTTGGTATAAAGGCACACTGCGTCATAAACGGAAATGGCCTCTCCGGGGCACAGTCCCTCCGGCGGGAAACCTGTCAGATCCTGCCTTGTTACCGCACACTGAATACCGATCATGGGATTCACATCATCAACCGGCGCGTCCGAGCCTCCCGTTACGATCAGACCGTTTTCCAGAAACGTCCGGAAGGGCAAAAAATAATCCAGCCTTTCTGTCCCGACTCTTTCCCGGGCCAATCTGACCCAGTTGCGAATGAAAATCGGCTGCACATCCAAAATCACCGGCAGGGCTTTCATTCGCCGGATATGGGATTCCTTCAGGAGGATGTCGTGAATCAGCCGAAATCGCATCCCCTCTCTGGAAGGCCGCGCGGTTTTAATCGCTTCCTCGATGCCGTTTAGCACCATTTCCATAGCCCTGTCTCCAATGGCATGGATCGCCGTCTCCATTCCGTATTCATAGGCTTCTTTGATCTGGCGCGTCAGCTCCTCCTGGCTGTAAAAGAGAATGCCCTTTTGCTCCGGCGCGTCTGCGTAAGGCTCTATCAACGCCGCCGAACGAGAGCTGAGAGAACCGTCGCAGAAAATTTTCTTCGCCCCATATTTGACCATATCCGAGCCCATCCCCGTAACCGCACCGATACTGACCGCAAGGGGCGCCGAGGAATTCAGCCTGATCCGGAAGGGGAGCTTGCCCTCCTCTTCCAATTCCTGATACATATACAGGTACTCCAGGGGGTCTCCCGCGAAGGAAGAGAAGGTATGCAGGGTCGTCATTCCCATTTTGGAGTAAGCCGGCGCCAATTTTTCCATCAGCGCCTTTCGGTAAGCCGGATCCGTGATCCTGTCATTCATAACCGGAACAAAATAATTGTCATAGGCCATTTCCCGGACAATACCGGAAGGACTTCCATCTTCCTCAAACTCCACGGTTCCCTCTACCTCCGGCCTGAATCCCTTTCCGATCCCTGCAAGAGCCAGGGCTTTCGTATTTGCCATGCCCGCGTGATGACAGTAGCTGAAAATATAAATCGGCCTTTCCTTTGAAATCCGGTCCAGCTCATGGCGGTTAGGAAAGCGTCCCTCCTTCAGCCGTTCCACATGAAGCCCCGCTCCCATCAGCCATTGATCTGTCTCCTTCATCTGCGCCTGCCTTTCCTTCATCAGATCGATCACCTGGGAGATGGAGTCGGCTTCCGTAAGATTTACCTTTTCTCGTTCTTGACAATCCATGATCAAATGCAGGTGGGTATCCGTAAAGCCCGGTATAACCGGTTTCCCCTTCAGATCCACCACTTTTTCCGCCGGAATTTGCCCGGCCTTTTGAAGGCTTCCCGTAAAAACGATTTTGCCGTTTAAAACAGCGACAGCCTCTACCGTGTCCCCCGGCGCTTTCATCGTGTAAAAACGCCCATTTACATAAAGTATGTCTGCCGTAATCAAACCATCACCTTCCTTATCTTTTTACTTTTGCAAAATACCGGTATACCGACATACTTATTTGCTTCAAGATACCACATACCGGTATACTGGTCAATCTTTTTCCATAGGTATTTTTTCTTGACTTATGGGATTTCTTTCTCTATGCTTTAACTATGACTTATGTATATTAAGTCTTTTGGCAAAAAATCAATACGTTCCCGGGGGCTGGCCCCGCCCCGAAAAAATAGAAACATACCGGAAAACAAAACGCGGCAGATAAGGAAAAAAATGAAAAGTTTTAAACGATTACAGGAACAGGCCTACGATCACCTGAAGGAATTGATTTTATCCGGACATTTCGACCAATCCGGAATTTATTCTGAAACAAAAATCGCGGCGGAAATGGGTATTTCCAGGACGCCTCTGCGGGATGCCATTTTGAAGCTGGAGCAGGAGGGCTATGTCAGCATTTTCCCCAGCAAAGGCTTCAAGGTCATTACAGCCTCTCACGAAGATCTTGAAGAGCTGTCTCAGATCCGCAGCGCTTTGGAGGGCTTTTGCGCTTATCATCTTGCAAAGGATATTGAAACCCCCAGAGGGGTGCAAACCCTGCAAAAGCTGAAGGAGATTTTGCAGCTCCAGCAAAAAATGAGCGCAGAAACCCACAGTATCGATGATTTTGCCGAATCAGACAACGCCTTTCACAGAAGCATCATCGAATATATGCAAAACAAGCAGTTTGCATCTACCTTTCATCATTATGAATATAAAATGAAAGAAATCAAACGCAATTTTTTTCTCTATCCCGGCCGTATCGCAGCTGCCATCGATGAACACGCCTATATTACCGAGCTTTTGGAAAACGGGGAAAGCAGCGAGGTTTTCGATATGATCTGCGACCATGTCAAAACCGCTACCTTCGCGGCCCATCAGGATGTAACCGACGGGGATAAATAAAAATGCCCTCCATCCTTCAGCGCCTGACAGACGCTCTCTTGCCAAATATCCGGCAATGAGGGCTCATGCCGGCCCCCAAAGCACCGCCGGCCCTTGGTTTTCAAATTTTCCTGTAAAAAAGTATAAATTCCCCCATTTTACAGACAATACATTTATCGACACCCTGAGAATACATGTCAGAATGCTAAATGGAGGAATTTTTATGAAAGCGACAGGTATAGTCCGCCGTATCGACGATCTGGGAAGAGTGGTAATCCCAAAGGAAATCCGAAGAACCCTGCGGATACGGGAAGGGGACCCGTCACAGACAACATGGACATGGTGGGAGATGTTCTGCTTTGGAATGCTGGATCTGGCAAAAAGAACCGGCCTGGATTGTACATCATGACGAAACCGGCGGGCTCTACCGTGGGCATTCGGGAGGGGTCATGTACCCGAAAAAACGGAAAAAGATCAAAAAGCAGCCCCCGTTGGCCAGTGGCCAACGGGGGCTGTCGTCTTGGTTTGCTGCTTACCAGGTCACATATTCCTC
>CALWZU010000073.1 GCA_944386095.1 uncultured Clostridia bacterium
CTTCGTAGCGGTTAAATTGTTTTTTGTTCATAGTGATCACGTCCTGTTTCATGAGTGTATTGTAGCATGAGGGTGACATTTTCCCTCGATAGTCTACAAGGTGACATTATCACTTATTAACCACATAAAATCAAAATGGGGGCTTCCCTTTTTGCCTGGTATCGGGTATAATGTGAAGCAATTTAAAGGAAGACAAAAACGTCTTTGGCTTCCATCTGAAAAAAGAGAACGCGATGAAGGGAAAGAGTAAAACAGCCCCCTTGCTTTCAGAGAGCGGCCGGCTGGTGCGAGACCGCAGCAAAGCTGTTTGAATACATCCCCAAGCAGCGGCCTGAACCGTCAGTAGGGCTTGCCGGGCGCGCCCGATACAGCGCAAGGAGTGTGTCAGCACTCCCTGAGGGAAATCCCGCGAGGGCTTTCCGGCTCAGAGGTGGTACCGCATTTATGCCCTCTGCTCTTAAGGAGCAGGGGGCCTTTTAATGAGAAAACAAATCAGAGAAAACACATCAAAAGAAAAGGAGTGGAAAGATGAAGATTTACGATGAACTGGTGGCCCGGGGCCTGATCGCCCAGGTGACCGACGAGGAGGAGATCAAAAGCCTGGTCAACGAAGGAAAGGCCACCTTTTATATCGGCTTTGACCCCACCGCCGATTCCCTTCACGTAGGGCATTTTATGGCTCTTTGCCTGGTGAAGCGCCTTCAGATGGCGGGAAACCGGCCGGTAGTCCTTGTGGGCGGGGGCACCGGCTATATCGGCGATCCTTCCGGCAGAACGGACATGCGCTCCATGATGAGCCCTGAAACCATCCAGCACAACTGCGAATGCTTTAAAAAGCAGATGGAACGGTTCATCGATTTCGGAGAGGGAAAGGCCATCATGGTCAACAACGCGGACTGGCTTTTGGATTTGAACTACATCGACCTGCTGCGGGAGGTGGGCGCCTGCTTTTCCGTCAATAACATGCTCCGGGCGGAGTGCTATAAGCAGAGGATGGAAAAGGGCCTGTCTTTCCTGGAATTCAATTACATGATCATGCAGTCCTACGACTTTTACTATCTGTTTAAAAACTACGGCTGCAACATGCAGTTTGGGGGAGACGACCAGTGGTCCAACATGCTGGGCGGCACGGAGCTGATCAGAAAGAAGCTGGGAAAAGACGCCTACGCCATGACCATTACCCTGCTTTTGAACTCCGAGGGCAACAAGATGGGAAAAACGGCCAAGGGGGCCGTGTGGCTTGATCCCAACAAAACCTCTCCCTTTGAATTTTATCAGTACTGGCGCAACATCGCCGACGCGGATGTGCTTAAATGTATCCGGATGCTCACCTTCCTGCCTCTTGAGCAGATCGATGAAATGGACAAATGGGAGGGAAGCCAGCTCAATCAGGCAAAGGAAATCCTGGCCTGGGAGCTCACCAGCCTGGTGCATGGAAAGGAAGAGGCGCAAAAGGCAAAGGATGCGGCTCACGCCCTGTTTGGCGGCGGCGGAGACGACGCCAGCATGCCTGCCACAAAGCTGGAGGAAAGCCAGCTGACAGACGACCAGATCGGCATTTTGGATTTGATGCTGGCCTGCGGCCTGACGCCCTCCAAGAGCGAGGCCAGAAGGCTGGTGCAGCAGGGAGGGGTTTTCTTAAACGATGAAAAGGTGACCCTTGCCGAGCAGAAAATCACCCGGGAGCAGCTTCGGGAGGGCGTGAAGATCAGAAAAGGCAAGAAGGTCTTTCATAAGGCGTTTTTAGACTGAGAAAGCCTTTTTCGGAAAAGGCCCTGAAACAGGCTTTTGAAATAAAGGAGAAGATTTATGGAAATCAGCCTCGCTTATGAAGAAAAGGGGCAGGGTACGCCTTTTGTGATGCTCCACGGAAACGGAGAGGACAGACGTTATTTTAAATACCAGCTCGCCTATTTTTCCCGGCATTACCGGGTGGTGCTTTTGGAAACAAGGGGCCATGGAGCCTCCCCCAGAGGAAGGGCGCCCTTTACCATCGACCAGTTCGCCCGGGATCTGAAGGATTTCCTGGATGAGAAGGGCTTTGAAAAAATCATTCTTCTTGGCTTCAGCGACGGAGGCAATATCGCCCTGACCTTCGGGGCGAAATATCCCGGGTATCTGAGCCGCCTGATCGTAAACGGGGCGAACCTTAGTCCCTGGGGGGTCAGGGCGAAGGATCAGGCGCCCTATGTCGCAGACTTTGCCTTCCAGTCCCTTTTAGCGCCCTTTTCCAAAAAAGCGGCGGAAAAAAGAGAGCTTTTGGATCTGGTGGTGCGCCAGCCTCATATCGATCCGGCTTCCCTTGGGGCTATCAGCGTTCCCACCCTGGTTGTGGCGGGGAAGGAGGATATGATCCGGGAATCGGAAACCAGAAGGATTGCGGCGGCCATTCCGGGAAGCATCCTTCGCATTTTGCCCGGGGATCATTTTCTGGCAAGGCGAAGGTGGAAGGAATTCAACGCCCTTTTGGATGATTTTCTGGAAGGCCGGCTTGAATAAAAAGCCGGAGCCGAAAACGGGGAAAATATAGGAAGAGTCAAGCTGACGGGGAAGGACAGGCAAGCATGGAAGGACAGAAAAACATAGAAACACCGGCGGGGGGAGAAAATCAAAATGATTTTCTGGGCTTTCAGCCGGTGGGAAAGCTGCTTTTGCAGCTGGCGGTCCCCTCGATTACCGCCCAGCTGATCAATATGCTGTATAACATCGTCGACCGGATCTACATCGGCCATATCGAAGGGGTAGGACATCTGGCTCTTTCAGGGGTGGGCGTGGTGTTTCCGGTGATCATGCTGATCACAGCCTTTTGCAATCTGGTGGGAATGGGGGGTGCGCCTCTTGCCTCTATACGGATGGGACGTAAGGAAAACCGGCAGGCGGAAAAAATACTGGGAAACTGCTTTGTTCTTCTGGTGCTTCTGGCGGCGGTGATCACGGTGGTGTTTTTTGTCTTTGCCCGTCCTCTTTTGTTTTTGTTTGGGGCCAGCCAGGAAACGGTCGGCTATGGCCTTGACTACATGCGGGTCTATGTCCTGGGGACCGTATTTGTGATGATCGCCCTGGGGCTGAATCCCTTTATCTCCGCTCAGGGCTTTGCCCGGGTCAGCATGTATACCACCCTGATCGGAGCGGCGCTGAACATCGTTTTGGATCCGGTGTTTATTTTTCTTCTGGGTATGGGGGTACAGGGCGCGGCGGTGGCCACGGTGCTTTCCCAGGGGGTGTCGGCGCTGTGGGTGCTGCGATTTTTGTCAGGGGAAAAAACGGTATGGAAGCTGCGGAAAAGGGACTTTAAGCCCGCTTTGAAGATCCTGGGGCCGGTGATGGCCCTGGGGCTTTCTCCTTTTGTTATGATGAGCACGGAAAGCCTTCTTAGCATCGCCTTTAATACTTCCCTGCAAAAATACGGCGGCGATCTGGCGGTGGCCTCCATGACGGTGCTTTCCAGCCTGATGCAGGTTTGCCTGATGCCCATTCAGGGCCTGGCCCAGGGCGCGCAGCCGATTATCAGCTATAATTACGGGGCGGGGAATATCAGACGGGTCAGGGAAGCCTTCTGGCTTTTATTAAAGCTTTCTGTGGGTTTTACAAGCGTATTTTGGGCCGCCTGCCTGCTGGCGCCGGAGATATTTGTTTCCATTTTCGCCCAGGAGGAGGCCCTGCGGGAAATGGCCGCCTGGGCGCTTCGGATATATATGGGAGGAATTTTGATGATGGGGGTGCAAAACGCCTGCCAGCAGACCTTTGTCGCCCTGGGAAAGGCGGGGATCTCTTTGTTTTTAGCCCTTTTAAGAAAGATGATCCTTTTGATCCCCCTGATTTATCTGCTGCCGGGCCTTCTGGAGGACAAGGTGTTTGCGGTGCTTCTTGCCGAGCCTGTTTCGGATGTCACGGCGGCCTGCGTCACCTTCCTTTTGTTCTGCCTGACCCTTAGGAAAGTGATGAACAATACGAAGGGGCAGGGAAAAGCGCCGGAAAGCCCGGGCTGACCCGGGAAAATCATAAACTTTGAGAAAGCAGGGAAAACCATCTGGGCATGGGAAAATAAGGGGCCGGGCCGGAGAAGCGGGAAAAAAGAAGTCAATAGAATGGGAGAAGAGGATCATGAAGGAAGCGATGGCGCAAAAACAGGAAAAGAGGCCGACGAAACAGAAACAAAAGCAGGCTCTTAAAAAGCTGAAGGATAAGCTGGAAGCCCAGCAGCTTGCCGTAAAGGAAAAGAAGCTGCCGGTTCTTGTGCTTTTGGAGGGCTGGGGCGCTTCGGGAAAGGGAGATTTGCTCAGGAGCATCATTTCCTGCATCGATCCCCGCTTTTTTTCCGTTGAGGTGATGGAGACGGCTCCCACGGAAGAAGAAAAGCGCATGCCCTTTATGTATCGGTATATGAAGGCCCTGCCGGAAGGGGGCGAATTTGCTTTTTTGGAAGCCGGCTGGATGACCCAGCTTCTTAGAGAAAAGCTGGCCTTGGGGATGGAGGAGGATCTCTACCAGGAACGGCTTCAGAGCGTCAGGATTTTTGAACGGCAGCTGGAGGATAACGGATACCTGGTTTTGAAATTCTTTTTGTCCATCGGGGAGCAAAAGCAGAAAGCCAGGCTCAAAAAAATGGAAGAAAACCCGGAAACCGCCTGGAGAGCCAGCCGGTTTGACCGCTGGCAAAATAAAAATTACAGCCGCTACGAAAAAGCGTCAAAGGATTTTATGGAAAGCACCCATACCCCAAGCTGCCCCTGGTATCAGATCGACGGGGAAAAAAGAAAAAAGGCGCAGTTTCAGGTTCTTTCCATTTTGACGCAGGCTATCGACAAACGTCTGGCCCAGGGCGCCGGCGGCGCGCCGGTTTTGGAAAATGACCTGCCCATGATACCGCCCGGCCCCCTGAGGGAGGTGGAGCTGGATAAGCGCATCGGCAAAAAAGAATATAAGGAAAAGCTCCGCGCTTTGCAGGAACGCCTGGGCGAGCTTCACAATATCCTTTACCTCAGAAAGATACCGGTGGTGATCCTCTACGAGG
Organism: uncultured Clostridia bacterium; assembly: GCA_944386095.1. Classification (GTDB taxonomy): domain Bacteria; phylum Bacillota; class Clostridia; order Peptostreptococcales; family Anaerovoracaceae; genus CALWZU01. The sequence continues at coordinate 5,015 of CALWZU010000073.1, forward strand.
GCTGGGATGCGTCGGGGAAGGGGGGCAACATCAAACGGGTGGCAAAGGCGCTGGATCCCAGGGGTTACAGGGTCATACCCATCGCCAGCCCCAGGCCCTGGGAAAAAAACCGGTATTATCTGTGGCGCTTTTGGGTCAGGCTGCAAAGATCCGGCCATGTGACCATTTTTGACAGGAGCTGGTATGGAAGGGTCATGGTAGAGCGTATTGAAGGCTTTTGCAGCGAAAAGGACTGGAGGAGAGCCTACCGGGAAATCAATGAGTTTGAAAGGGAGCTTGTAAACTGGGGCGCCATCGTGCTGAAGTTCTGGCTTCAAATCGATTCCAAAACCCAGCTGGAGCGCTTTGAGGAAAGACAAAGGGATCCCCGGAAACAATGGAAAATCACAGAGGAGGACTGGCGGAACCGAAAAAAATGGTCCGCCTATGAAGGGGCCGTGGACCAGATGCTGGAAAAAACCAGCACGGCCTATGCGCCCTGGCATTTGATCCCCTCCGTGGATAAAAAATACGCCAGGATCGAGACCCTTGAGAGGATCATCCAGGCCGTCGAAAAAAGGCTGAAGCAGGCAGAGCGCCGTTAAAACAGTCTGAAGAAAGGGGAAAAGAGGCATTTCTGAGGCCCCATCAAAAATTGACAGGCAGAGGAAAAAAGACTACAATGATATAAACGGCAGTTTTCTTCTGCTGGAAGCTTTATCTAGAGGAAGATAACACGGCGCAGTATCTGCGCAAATGAGGTGGAAGGATGAAAATTTTATTTGCGGCCTCTGAAGCGTCCCCTTTTATGATGACAGGGGGACTGGGGGAAGTGGCAGGCGCTTTGCCAAAGGCGCTTTCTGAAAATGAGGAAAATGATGTAAGGCTGGTTTTGCCTCTTTACAGCGGTATCGGACAGGCGCATCGAAAAAACATGCGGGATCTGGGCCATATCAATGTGCCCCTTGCCTGGCGAAACCAGTATTGCGGCGTTTTTTCCTGCAAACAGGGCCGGGTTACCTGTTATTTTGTAGACAACGAGTATTATTTTAAACGCGAAACGATCTACGGCCATTATGATGACGGAGAGCGCTTCGCGTTTTTTTCAAAGGCGGTGCTGGAGATTTTGCGGCTTGTGGATTTTCAGCCGGATATTATCCATGCCAACGACTGGCAGACGGCGCTGGTGCCGATCTATCTGAATCTGTTTTTTAAAAAAGATCCCTTTTATCAGGATATGAAAACCCTGTTTACCATTCATAACATCCAGTATCAGGGGGTATTTGGCAAAGAGGTCCTGGGAGATGTGTTTGGCATCCCCCAGGAATGCTGTTCCCTTTTGGAATTCAACGACTGCGCCAATCTGATGAAGGGAGCGGTGATCTGCTCGGACTTTGTCAATACCGTCAGCCCCACCTATGCAATGGAGATCCAGGATGGCTATTACGCCCATGGGCTTGACTGGATCCTGCGGGACGCCAGCTACAAGCTGAAAGGGATTTTAAACGGCATCGATACCCAAAGCTACGATCCGGAAACAGACCCCTTTATCCTGGCCAGGTACAATGCCCGGGACCTTCTTGGGAAAAAGAGGGACAAGGAGGATCTGCAAAGGGCCTTTGGCCTTCCCGAAAGGCCGGAGGTTCCCCTGATCGGGATGGTGACAAGGCTTGTGTCCCATAAGGGACTGGATCTGATTTCCTTTGTCATGGATGAGCTGATGGGAAGGGATGTGCAGCTGGTGCTCCTTGGCACAGGGGATTTTACCTATGAAGATTATTTTTATAAAAAGGCCAGGGAATATCCCCGCTCCTTCAGCATCCGGATCCAGTTTGACCCGGCTTTGTCAAGAAAGGTTTACGCCGGCTCTGACATGTTCCTGATGCCTTCTAAAAGCGAGCCCTGCGGCCTGGCACAGATGATCGCCATGCGCTATGGAACCGTTCCCATCGTGCGGCAGACCGGCGGCCTTAAGGATTCCGTCCCCGATTACGGTGATCCTGCGGGAAGGGGCTTTACCTTTAAAACCTATAACGCCCATGACATGCTGGGAGCCATAGACAGGGCCATAGGGCTGTATCAGGAAAAGGCAGGCTGGGAGGAGCTGATCCGGCGGGACATGGGGCAGGATTTTTCCTGGGACGCTTCGGCAAAGGAATATGAAGGGCTTTACAAACAGATCACAGGAGGAAGAAAATGACAAGCCGCAAGGAAATGGAGCTTCCCATGTACCTGTTTCATCAGGGGACCAATTTTCGCAGCTATGAGTTTATGGGGGCGCATTTTACAAGGGAAGGGGCTGCCCAGGGCGTTCGCTTTACCCTATGGGCGCCTATGGCCAAAAAGGTCTCTGTGGTAGGGGATTTCAATGAGTGGAACGATCAGGCCCATCCTATGGAAAAGCTTTCCTCTCAGGGGATATTCAGCCTTTTTGTGCCGGATCTGAAGGAGTTTGACAATTACAAGTACAGCATTCTTTCGGAAACGGGAGAGAGGTTTTTGAAACGGGATCCCTACGGCTTTCACGGGGAAACCAGACCGGCGGACGCTTCAAAGCTGTACCGTCTGGAGGGCTATGACTGGCAGGACGAAAGATGGATGGAATATAAAAGGGAGCGGGATATCCTGAATAGTCCCGTGAATATTTATGAGGTGCATCTTGGCTCCTGGAAGCGGCATCCTGACGGCAGCTTTTACAGCTACCGGCAGCTGGCGGATGAACTGATCCCTTATGTTAAGCGGCTTGGGTATACCCATATCGAGTGCCTGCCGGTGGCGGAGCATCCCCTGGATGAATCCTGGGGCTATCAGATCACAGGTTACTTTGCGGTCACCTCCCGTATGGGAACGCCAAAGGATTTTATGTATCTGGTGGATCAGTGCCACCAAAACGGCATCGGCGTGATTTTGGACTGGGTGCCTTCTCATTTTCCAAAGGACGGCGCCGGCCTTTACCGCTTTGACGGGACGGCCTGCTATGAATATGAGGATCCCAGAAAGGGCGAGCACCGGGAATGGGGCACTATGGTCTTTGACTACGGGAAAACGGAGGTACAGAGCTTTCTTGTTTCAAACGCTTTGTTCTGGCTGGATAAGTTTCATATCGACGGCCTGCGGGTGGATGCGGTGGCGTCCATGCTGTATCTGGATTATGGCAGAAAGGACGGCAGATGGATACCCAATCATTACGGAGGAAGGGAAAACCTGGAAGCCATCGCGTTTTTGCAAAAGCTGAACCGGGCGGTTTTCCAGCAGTATCCCGGCACCATTATGGCGGCGGAGGAATCCACCGCCTGGCCCATGGTGACAAAGCCCCCGGAGGCTGGGGGGCTGGGCTTTAATTTCAAATGGAATATGGGCTGGATGAACGATATTTTGGAATATACCCAGACCGACCCTTACTTTCGCCAGTACCATCACAACAAGCTGACCTTTTCCCTGTGCTATGCTTTTTCGGAAAACTTCGTCCTTCCCATCTCTCACGATGAGGTGGTGCACGGGAAAAAATCCCTTCTGGACAAGATGCCCGGGGCATATGAAAACAAATTTGCGGGTATGCGGACGTTTCTGAGCTATATGATGGCCCATCCCGGCAAAAAGCTGCTGTTTATGTCCTGCGAATTCGGACAGTTCAAGGAGTGGGACTGCGCAGAGGGGATCGAATTCGAGCTTTTGCAGTTTGCATCCCACCGAAAGCTTTTGCAATATACCCAGGATCTCAACCAGCTGTATCTGAGCCAGCCGGCTCTCTGGGAAAACGATTCGGACTGGAATGGCTTTCAGTGGTGCAGCTTTGACGACAATACCCAGAACATCATCGCTTTCAGGCGGATTTCGCGGGAAAAGGAGGAGCTGCTGTGCGTGTTTAATTTCGCGCCGGTGCTGCGGGAAAATTACCGGATCGGCGTTCCCGGCAAGGTCTACGAGCAGTGTCTTTGCAGCGATGATGAGAAATACGGAGGCTGGGGCTTTGGAAATCCCGGCAGGCTTTTGTCCCAGCCGGTTGCCTGCCACGATTATGAAAGCTCTGTGGTGATCACGGTGCCGCCATTGTCCGGGACGTTTTTCCGCAGGCTTTCGGAGACGGAAGAGCAAGAAAGGAGAGGAAAAGAGCAATGAGCATGAAAAAGGAATGCATCGCCATGCTGCTGGCGGGAGGACAGGGAAGCCGCCTGTATGCCCTTACCAGAAAGCTGGCCAAGCCTGCGGTTGCCTTTGGGGGCAAATATAGGATCATCGACTTTACCCTTTCAAACTGCGCGAATTCCGGAATTGAAACGGTAGGCATCCTGACCCAGTACCAGCCTCAGAAGCTGAATACCTATGTGGGAACAGGGCAGCCCTGGGATCTGGACAGGATCAACGGAGGGGCTTTTATCCTGCCCCCCTTTCAGCGGCAAAAGGGAGCGGTCTGGTATAAAGGGACGGCCAACGCCATTTATCAGAACATCGATTTTATCGAAGAATACAATCCCGACTATGTTTTGATCCTTTCGGGGGACCATGTGTATAAAATGGATTATGCCGCCATGCTTCATTATCATAAAGCCAAAAAGGCCGACTGCACCATCGCCGTGCTGGAGGTGCCCCTGGAAGACGCCTCCCGATTTGGCATCATGAACACCGATGAAAGCGGGCGGATCACCGAATTCGAGGAAAAGCCTCCGGAGCCGAAAAACAATATGGCCTCCATGGGCATATACATATTTAACTGGCCCGTTTTAAAGGCGTATCTGGAAGCGGATGAGGAGGATCCCTATTCCAGCAAGGACTTTGGCAAGGATGTGATCCCCAAAATGCTCTCCGATGGCAAAAGGATGTTCGCCTATCAGTTTAGGGGCTACTGGAAGGATGTGGGCACCATCGAAAGCCTGTGGGAGGCCAACATGGACCTTTTGAATCCGGAAAGCGGCATCAACCTTGACGATCCGGGGTTTCGGATCTATTCCCGCAACCTGTGCCTGCCGCCTCATTTCATTGGCCCCGCCGCCAAAATCAAAAATTCCATTATCGCAGAGGGCTGCGAGGTTCACGGGACTGTGGAAAATTCCATCTTGTTTTTGGGGGTAACGGTAGAGGAAGGAGCCGTGATCCGGGATTCCATCATCATGCATGATTCGGTGATCGAAGAGTATGCGGTGGTGGACAAAAGCATTCTGGCGGAAAAGGTCCGCATCGGAAGGGACAGCCGGATCGGGGAAGGGCAGGAAGGAAAGGATAAGCCCATCACGGTCATCGGCGACGGCGTGGTGATCCCCCCGGGAAGAGACGTGAAAGCGGGAGAGATGGTAGATGAGGAGGAGGTGTAGCATATGAACGCACTGGGACTGATTTTTTCCAATCTTCATGAGGACGCCGTACCGGAAATCACCAACAAGCGGACCATGGGCTCGGTTCCCTTCGGCGGCAGGTACAGGATCATCGATTTTGTGCTTTCCAACATGACCAACGCCGGAATCAATACGGTGGGCATCATCACCAAAAGCAATTACCAGTCTTTGATGGACCATGTGGGTTCGGGAAAGGAATGGGATCTGGCCAGAAAAAACGGCGGCCTGCATATCCTGCCCCCCTTTGGCGCCACGGAAAGCAATTTCGTATATAAGGGAAAGGTCCAAGCTCTGCGCAGCGTTTCAGGCTTTATCAACAATACCAGGGAACGCTACGTGGTGCTTTCTGACTGCGACATCGTGGCCAATGTGGATTTGTCCGATGTGTTCCGCCAGCATATCGAAACCGGGGCGGACGTGACCATGGTATATATGAAAAAACAGATCACACCCCGGGAAGCCCAGACCTCCACGGTTTTTCAGGTGGATTTCAGCGGGCGGATCCTCCGGATGATCTGCGGGGGACATGACAGCGGCATGCAAAAGGTAAGCATGAATCTGTGGGTGATCGAAAAAACCCTTTTGCAGGGGCTGATAGAAGAGGCCACTACCCAGGGCGCTCACCATATGGAAAAGGATATTTTCGCCCATCGCTGCAAGAGCCTGAATATCAGAGGCTATTTGTTCGAAGGCTACAGCGCGAAAATCGATAGCCTGCAAAATTATTTCGCAAGGAACATGGATTTGCTGGATTCCCGGGTAAGACGCTCTCTTTTTGGGGAAAACCGGATTTTTACAAAAATCAAGGATGCGGTGCCATCTCATTATACCCAGGACAGCCTGGTGGAAAATTCACTGATCGCCGATGGCTGCATGATCGAGGGCCAGGTGAAAAACTCCGTTTTATTCAGAGGCGTCAAGGTGGAAAAGGGGGCAAAGGTGGAAAACTGCATCCTGATGCAGGACAGCACCGTATGCGAGCACGCAGAGCTTCATGCGGTGATCCTGGATAAAAACGTGACCATCAAGGACGGCAGGGTGCTGTCAGGTCATGAAACCTATCCCGTCTATATTTCCAAGGGAAGCATCGTATAATCGTATAGATATAAAGCCTTTTAAGAGGGCAAAGGGCGCTTTGAAGAAAGCGGCGGAATGAGAAACAGCGATTGGAAGGGGCCATAGGAGGTTAAGGATAAGACATGATAAACGCTCTGACAAAGCAGAAGATAAAGGATCTGATCAAGGAAAACCTGGAAGGGGAGGTGGGCGTGTCCCTCTCCGCGGCGAAAAAGGAGGATGTATATAAGGCGGTGCTTTTGACGGTGCGCCATATCCTGGAGGAAAAATACGATTTCTTTTCCTACAGGGCCATGCGAAGCAACGCCAAGCGGATCAATTACCTGTGCATGGAATTTCTCATAGGGCCTTCCCTGCGCAACAATCTGTACAATCTGGATCTGGAGGAGGATTTCCGTCAGGCGGTAGGGGATCTGGGCTTTGACCTGAAGGAATTTTACCAGGCGGAGGATGATCCGGGGCTTGGAAACGGCGGGCTGGGAAGGCTTGCCGCCTGCTTTATGGATTCTCTTGCCACTTTGGATTACGCGGCGACAGGCTATTCTATTTTATATGAATACGGGATCTTCCGGCAGAAAATCGTGGATGGCTGGCAGACGGAAATGCCGGATGACTGGCGGGCCACGGGAGACGCCTGGCTGGCGCCTGCCAGAGAGCAGACCGTTGAGGTGCATTTTGACGGGGATGTGGATGAGCGCCTTGTGGATGGCCGCCTGGTGTGCGAGCATAAAAATTACAAGACGGTTCTGGCGGTGCCCTATGATATGTATATTTCAGGCAAGGACTCCAACGGCGTCACCCCCCTGCGCCTGTGGAAGGCCAGGGCGGTGCAGTCCTTTGACATGGACAGCTTCATGAAAGGGGATTATGCCAGGGCCATGGAGGAAAGCTCCCTGGCGGAGGTGATCTCCAAGGTGCTGTATCCCGCCGACAATCATCCCGAGGGAAAGTCCCTGCGCCTGAGGCAGCAGTATTTCCTGGTTTCCGCTTCCATCCAGACCATCGTCAAAAAGCATCTTTCCAAGTTTCATACCCTGGAATCCCTTCCCAAATATTCGGCGATCCATATCAACGATACCCATCCGGCCCTTGTGATACCCGAGCTGATGCGGATACTGCTGGATGATTACGGCTATGAATGGGAGCCCGCCTGGGATATTGTGAAAAATACCGTGTATTATACCAACCATACGGTGATGGCGGAGGCGCTTGAAATGTGGCCTGAGGATATTTTCATGGCAAGGCTTCCCCGGATCTATTCCATCGTCTGTGAGATCAACCGGCGGTTTTGCCAGAGCGCCTATGAAAGGACAGGGGGAGACCTGGATGTGGTAAGCCGGATGGCGGTGACGGCCTATGAGCATATCCGCATGGCCAATCTGGCCGTGGTGGGGGCAAAAAAAGTAAACGGGGTTTCCCGCCTTCACAGCGAGATCATAAAAGAAACCATCTTTCGGGATTTTTACAGGATCTATCCGGATAAATTCCAAAACGTCACAAACGGCATCGCCCACAGAAGATGGCTCTGTCAGGCCAATCCCGGCCTTTCCCGTCTGATTTCCCAGGCGATCGGAGAGGGCTTTGTGAAGCATCCCCAGGAGCTTGAAAGGCTGGAGGCTTTTGAGGAGGACGGAGGCTTTCTGGAGGAGATGGCCCGGGTCAAAAGGGAAAACAAAGTCAGGCTGGCGGAGCTGATCCGGCGGGAGGGCGGCATACAGGTGGATCCGGATTCGATTTTCGATATTCACATCAAGCGGATGCATGAATATAAGCGGCAGCACCTGAACGCTCTGCGGATCCTGTCCCTTTACATCCGCATGAAGGAAGACCGCTCTTTCCGGGACAGCGCCAGGCCGAGGACCTTTGTGTTCGGGGCCAAGGCGGCTCCGGGCTATGATATGGCAAAGCAGATTATCCGCTTTATCTGGAATCTTTCCCAGGTGATCAACAGCGACCGGCAGATCGACGGGAAGCTGAAGGTGTATTTTGTGGAGGATTATAAGGTCAGCCTGGCGGAGGTCATTATCCCGGCGGCGGAGATCAGCCAGCAGATTTCCCTTGCGGGAAAGGAGGCTTCGGGAACGGGCAATATGAAGCTGATGATCAACGGGGCCCTGACCCTGGGTACCTATGACGGCGCCAATGTGGAAATCCATGAAGCGGTAGGAGAGGATCATATTTTCATTTTCGGCCTGAGGGATTACCAGATCAGGGAAATGGAGCAGACCGGCTACCGGCCCATGGATTATGTGGAAAAGGATCCTGTCCTTGCCCGCAGCGTTTCGGCCATGAAGGAGGGCTTTGAGGGGATCCGTTTTGAAGCCTTCGCCGATCAGCTTTATGCCGGATGTGATCCTTATATGGTGGCGGCGGACTTTACCTCCTATTGCCAGGCTTCTCAAAAGGCCGAGCAGGCTTACGGAGACCTCCGGCACTGGAACAGGATGTCTCTTCATAATATTTCCCGGGCAGGCAGGTTCGCAGCGGACCGGAGCATCCGGGACTACGCCGAAACGATCTGGAATGCGGAGCCGGTGAAAAAATGGTGAGCCTGGAATCAAAAAAGGCGATGGCGCAGAGAGCGACGGCAAAAGAGCTGCTCAAAAAGCCGGAGGGAGGGAGCGTTTTGTTTGATCCCCGCCGGAGCTTCTGGAAGGAGCCCTTCGGCCCTTTGCGCCAGGCAGAGCAGATGGAGCTGAGGCTGATCCTTTCCAGGTCTATGGGAGCCTGCCGGGTGAGCCTTGTTGTCTTTGCCGATGACGGAAGCGGCATGAAGCGGTTTCCCATGTTTTTCTGCGCTCTGGAAAGAGGCCGGGAGGTATACGAATGCCGGTGCGCCCTTCAGCAGCCGGGCTTGTACTGGTACCGGTTTGAATATGAGGGCACGGAGGGCCTTGTGAAGATCGGAAAGGGGCCTGACGGCCGGGGAAGGACCGGAGAGGATGCTTCCTGGCAGCTGACGGTTTATGAAAGGGACTTTCACACCCCGGAGGCTTTAAAAGGGGGCGTGATGTATCAGATTTTTCCCGACCGCTTTTACCGCAGTCCCCATTATACCCCCCGGATGCGAAAGGATGCGGTTTTGCGGGAGGACTGGGGCGGCATCCCCCGGCTGGAAAGGACGCCGGAGGGCCGGGTGCCCAACAACGATTTTTTTGGAGGAAATCTGAAGGGGATCCAGGAAAAGCTGGATTATCTTTCCTCCCTGGGGGTGAACTGCCTGTATCTGAATCCCATATTCGAAGCCGCCTCGAACCATAAATACGACACAGGGGATTACGAGTCCATCGATGGCGTTTTTGGAACGGAGGAGGATTTTGTCTGCCTGTGCCGGGAAGCAAAGGAGCGGGGGATCCGCATCCTCCTTGACGGCGTGTTCAACCATACCGGCTCTGACAGCCGGTATTTTAACCGCTATGGCCGCTATGAGGAGCTTGGAGCCTACCAGTCTGTGGATTCTCCCTATTATGAATGGTATCATTTCACAAGCTGGCCCGACGCCTACGATTCCTGGTGGGGGGTGGATATCCTGCCCCAGGTCAACGAAGAAGCACCCTCTTATCTTTCCTATATCACCGGAGAAAAAGGCATACTGCATAAATGGCTTTCTCTTGGGGCGGGGGGCTTTCGGCTGGATGTGGCTGACGAGCTGCCCGACGGGTTTTTGGATCGCCTGAGAGAAAGGGTCAAGAAAGAGGACCCGGAAAATCTCATTATCGGAGAGGTCTGGGAGGATGCTTCCAATAAGATCAGCTACGGGAAAAGACGGCGCTATTTACAGGGAAGGCAGCTTGACAGCGTCATGAATTATGTGTTTCGGGATGGGATCATCGCCTATGCTCTGGGCGGAAAGGCCCAGGATCTGGCGGAAAAGGTGGAGGCGCTTTTGGAGCATTATCCAAAGGAATGCGCGGATCTTCTGATGAACATACTGGGAACCCATGACACCAGACGGATACTGACGGTTTTGTCTGAAAAGGGGGAGGACGGACGGGCCCTTTTAAAAAACGCCGCTGTTTTACAGTTTTTTCTTCCGGGTCTGCCCTGCGTGTATTACGGAGACGAGGCGGGCATGACCGGGGAGGGGGATCCCTATTGCCGGGGGTGTTTTCCCTGGGGGCATGAGGATCTTGCCCTTGTTTCCTTTTACCGTAAACTGGGAGGGCTTCGCCGGAGCTGGAAAAAGGTTTTGGCCCGGGGAAGCTATGAAACGGCCTTTGCTGATGAAGGGGCCTATGGCTTTTACCGGCGGCAGGGAGAAGAGGCTGTTGGGGTTTTTGTCAATATGGGAGAAAACCCTGTGCTTTTATGGGATGAACAGGAGGGCAGGGGGCTGCTTGCCGGTCAAAGGAGGCTGTGGCAAAGAGAGCTTCTTACCGGCAGATTTCCGGGCAGGCTTCTTTGGCTCCCGCCCCGGTCGGCGGTGGTTTTGGGAAGAGAACGCCGCTGATGACAGGGCAAAGAGATGGCTTCATTACGGAAGGATAAATAATCTGTTACGATATGATTAAGTTCCCGTTGCAATGATTGTGAGGCACAGGAGGATTTGCTACAATAAAGCTGGATGGGATTTTTCTTTGGAAAAACCGCCCATACGGAGCAGAAGCTTTGTAAAAGCAAAAATCAAAGTGAAAGCGCAGCATGATTCTAAGCAGCTTCTAAAGGAGTCACCTAAAATGAAAAAAACCATGGCTATTTTGATGACCGCAGGCCTTGTGGCTTTGTTTGCGGCGGGCTGCGGGCAGCAGCCGGAAGGAAACGAGGGGTCCTTGGAGGGCTATCCCGTTTCTTTGTATTACGCCAGCACTCTTTATATTTCAGAGGGCGTGGATGAGGTTAACGGCGAGCTGATGCCCCCTGTGGAGCAGAGGGTAGAGGCCCAGGAGGGAGAACAGTATCTGCAGGCTCTGAATTTACTGGAGCAGCCTCCGGAGGACGAGAGCTATACCACTATTATTTCACCGGGAACCTTTCAGGACGTCACGGTAGAGGATGGAATCGCCTATGTAGACGTTTTGTCGGACCGGCTGGGGAGCGGCTCTCTGACGGAAACCATTTTTGTGGATCAGGTGCTTTATACCCTGATGCAGTCCTTTGAAGAAATAGAAGGGGTGCAGTTTCTGGTGGACGGCCAGAGCGCCGAATCTCTGATGGGGCATATCGAGATTTCTTCGCCCCTTGTCATCCAGCAGGAGGATAAATAACCCCGAAAAAGAAAATCCTTCTGAAAAACCAATGGGCCTTTTGAAAAATGTATGATGTATGGAAAAAATCCTTCGGATGAAAACGGAGGATTTTTTTTGCCGCAAAAATCAGAGAAGAGGAAAACCGGGAAACATGAGGGCAGGAAGCGGGTTATGGGGTTTTGCCTCCCTGGGAGGCGGGCCGGGCCGGCAGGCCTTTCCCCTCCAGCCATTTTCCCGCAAGCTGATTGACCGCCTGGGGAATCTGTTCCAGGGGAATCCAGTGATAGTAAAAAATCAGGGTGTTTTGTTCTGCTTCCCGGGCAGGATGGCCGGGGAAGCAAAAGCTTTTGTAGGGAACCATTCTCAGCCCGGCTTCTTCCGCTTTTTGACAGAGCTGATCCGCGCTCTGGTCCAAATGAACCTCAAGGAGCATGTTCAGCCCCGAATCCCTGCCCGTGATCCGGATGGACTTTCCAAAGGCTTTTTTCAGGGATTCTACCGCCAGGCTGATCTTTTGAGAATACAGCTTTCGCAGCTTTTTTACATGGGTCTGAAAAAGGCCCTTTTCCATATAAAGGGCAAGAGCCAGCTGTTCGGTTTTGGAGCAGGTCTGGTTGTAGCGGGAAAGGATCTGCCGGCGCTGTGCCATCAGCTGCTGGGGCAGAACCATGTAGCTGATTTTGCTGGATGGAAACAAAACCGAGGAAAAGGAGCCCAGATACAGCACCGGCGCATCGGGATCCAGGCTTTTGACAGGGGGGACGGGGCGGCCGAAGTAGCGCAGCTCGCTGGCGTAGTCATCCTCTAAAATGATACAGTCGTTTTCGTGAGCGTAGCGTAAAAGGGCATAGCGCTTTCCCGCCGGCATGACAATGCCGCTTGGAAACTGGTTGGATGGAGAAACGCATATGGCCCGGGGACGGTGCTTTTGTATGTGGGAAAGGCTGATGCCCTCCCGGTCAAGGGGCGTTGGCAAAAGCTGAAAGCCCTGCTGGCGGAAGGCGTCGGCCCGTAGCAGATATCCCGGATCCTCGCAGGCGATCCGGTGGATCTGCTTTTGGCGGAAGAAGCCGGCGATGATATTCAAAAGCTGCTGGGTGCCTGCCGCTATGACGATCTGCTGAGCAGAGCAGAGTACGCCTCTTGTCATATAAAGGTGCAGGGCGATCTGCTCCCGCAGGGCTTCCTCTCCTTCCGGGGAGGCTTCCCGGGCCAGCTGGAGGGGAAATTCATTGATGACCTGGTTGAGGCATTTTTTCCATTTCACAAAATCAAACAGGGCCGTGTCTGCGTAGGTGTTTTCAATGGGGCTGTGATCCTTTTGGGCCTGGGGGCGGAGCTGGGGGGCCTTGTAGACCGGGGGCAGGTTTAGGATATCCCCTGCGTTGCCAACGTAGTAGCCGGATTTTTCCCGGCTGTAAATATAGCCCTCCACCGCCAGCTGGCTGTAGGCAAGCTCTACCGTGGTGACGCTCAGCTTAAGGCTGGCGGCCATATTTCTCAGGGAGGGCAGCTTTTCCCCCGCCGGGAGCCTGCCGGAGACGATCTCGGTTTTCATATGTTCATAAATCTGTATGTACAGGGGTTTATGGGCGTCATAGGAAAGACGGGGAATAAAGCTGTTCATGGGATCTCCTTTTTCTTTCGCCTTGGATGGAGGGAAATTTGTATATATAAAATTTGTTAAAACTGACTATTTGATAGTATACAATAATCCTTTAAGATAGACAAGAGATCAAAAGAAAAGGAGCGAAAAATATGAACAAGGAACTGAACCAGACAAGATCCCTGGTGCTGATGGCGCTGATGGTCGCCCTGACCATGGTGGGCACCTATATCATCCGTATTCCCGTCCCGGCGACCCAGGGCTATATCCATATGGGGGATGCGTTTTTGTTTTTATCGGTCATCCTCCTTGGCGGCAAACGGGGAGCCGTATCCGGAGCCCTTGGAGAGACCCTGGCGGATCTGCTGGCAGGCTACGCGGCCTTTGCGCCGATCACCTTTGTGGTCAAGTGCCTGATGGGCCTTGTGATCGGCTATGCTGTCAGGCTGTATCAGCTTCACGGGAGAAAAGAGAAGGAAGAAAAGGGAAAACAAAAGAGCATCTTCTGCCTGTCTGCTTTTCTGGCCCTTCTTTGCGCCGGCGGCGTAATGATCCTGGGATATTATCTGGGAGAAAGCCTGATGTATGGAAGCTGGGTGACGCCCCTTGTGGAAATCCCCATGAATATCCTTCAGTTCGCAGTGGGGGTGATCCTGGGGACAGCGGCAGGAAAGCTTCTGGGAAATTCCCCTGTGGGACGGTATTATTACAGGT
>CALWZU010000074.1 GCA_944386095.1 uncultured Clostridia bacterium
GATCCTTTACGGCGTCTATACCCTTCTGACGGTTATCTGCGTCATACTTTTGCTCCTTGGGGGCATGCATCCCATCGACGCCATGTTCCACGCCTTCTCCGCCATTTCTACAGGGGGCTTTTCTTCCAAAAACACCAGCATCGCCTTTTATGACAGCGCCTATATCGAGACCGTTTTGATGGTCTTTATGTTTATCGGGGGCGTGAACTTCGCCCTGACCTATATGGTCATGGCCCGCAAAAAACTGTCCCTTTATTTTGCTAACAACGAGTTTCGGGTGTATACGGGCATCGTTGTGGTTTTCAGCCTTGTCATTTTCGTCTTTCTGCTCTTTGGGCAGAACTTCGGCAGCTGGACGGACGCTCTCCGCTCCTCCTTCTTCCATGTCATCAGCCTGATGACCACCACCGGCCTTTACACCTCCAATTACGACGCCTGGCCCGCCGGAGCCATACTGCTTTTGTTCGCCCTTTATTTTGTAGGAGGCTGCTCCGGCTCCACTACCGGCAGCATCAAATGCGCCCGGATCTCCATCGTATTAAATACCATCCGGCTGGAATTCAGAAAAAGGCTTCATCCCCGGGCCGTCTTTTCCATGCGTCTGAAGGAAAAGGCCATTCCCAGCGATGTGGCCGGCAGCGCGGTGATCTTCGTGATCTTTTATATCCTGTGCTTTTTCATCGGCGCGGTGGTTTTGTCTTTTGACCCCGGCACAGACCTTTATACGGCGGTTTCCGCTTCGGCGGCCTCCCTTGGCAACGTAGGCGCCGGAATGGGGGAAATCAACCCTCTTGGCAATTACGCCTTCTTTTCCGGGTGGGCGAAGATTTTCATTTCCTTTTTGATGATCCTGGGAAGGCTTGAGCTGTTTACCCTGCTTTTGCTGTTTACCCCCATGTTCTGGAATCCCGACCGGTATCGCTGAGGGCCCAAAGGCCATGCCCTGTATATGCGCTGGGATACATAAAAAAATAAAGAGGGGCGGCCCTCAAAGACCTTACCGGCCTTTGACGCCGCCCCGCGCTTTCCTTATCCATTTCCGGGAAGGACTTCTTTTTGCGCCTCCTTCCAGGATCCTCCTGACGTCCTTTTCGTAAACCGTTTTTTCTTTTTCCGGCTGCCTTTTGGAAGGACCTGCCTCCCGGCCCGTCCCTCCTTTTCTTCTCAGCCCCTTTTCTTCATTTTCTTCCTTTTGCCTGTCCTTTTTTTCACCCGTCCTTTTCTGCGGGGATCTACGTCCTCTTTCTCCCCTGGCCGTTTTTCTCTTTTTGCCTTCTCTGCCGCCGGCAAGGGCGAAATTGATCTCTCTGTCGGCTATGGAAACCGAAACCACTCTCACCTGAAGGCTCTGCCCCAGCTCATAGCGTTTTCCGGTTCTTTCTCCTATAAGCCGGTATCCCTTTTTATCATATTGATAATAATCATCATGAAGGCCGCCTACGCTCACAAAGCCCTCGATGGCGTGTTCGATCTGCACGAAGAATCCGGAGGAAACGACGCCGCTGATGATCCCTTCATAGATTTCTCCGATCCGGTAGGACATATATTCCGCCAGCTTCAGCTTTTCCACGTCTCTTTCCATTTTTTCCGCGTTCCGCTCCGATTCGGAAGCGCTTTCCGCCACCTCCCGGGTCAGAGCCAGGTAAAAACGGTGCGTTTTTTTATCCCATTCATGGTGTAAAACCAGCTTGATGATCCTGTGGATCAGAAGATCCGGATACCGTCTGATAGGAGATGTGAAATGGCTGTAATAAGGAAAGCCCAGACCAAAGTGCCCTTTTTCTTCCGTTTCATAGGCCGCCTTTTTCATGGAACGAAGCACCAGCATATTGATCAGATGCTCCTCAGGCCTTCCCTTTGCCTGGGTCAGTATTTCATTCAGGGCCCCGGGATGGATCTTTTCGCTTTTGCCCTTGATCCTGTAGCCGAAATTCCAGATAAAGCCTTTCAGGTCTTCGATCTTTTCCGGATCCGGGCTTTCGTGTACCCGGTAAAGAAAGGGAATCTCCATCCAGAAAAAATGCTCCGCCACCGTTTGGTTGGCCTTCAGCATGAATTCCTCGATCATGGAATTGGCGCTTCGTCTTTCCGCCGCTTCCACCCGAATGGGGACGCCCTTTTCATCCACGGTGATGTCCGCCTCTTCCATATCAAAATCCATGCTGCCCTGCTCCATTCTCCGTTTTCTGAGGATCACCGCCAGCTCCTGCATTCGAAGGAGATCCGGATATATCTGCCGGTAACGGCTGATCAGGGTCTTGTCCTTTTTTTCCAGAATATCGGAAACGTCTGTATAAACCAGTCTTTCCCTTGTCTGTATCAGGCTTTCGAAAATCCTGTGCCCCTTCACCTGCCCTTTTGGATCGATCTCCATCTCGCAGGTAAGGGCAAGCCGGGGGAGGCCGGGATTCAGGCTGCAAAGGCCATTTGACAGCTTTTCAGGCAGCATGGGGATGACCCGGTTGATAAAATACACGCTGGTACCCCGTTTTCTCGCTTCCTTGTCAAGCCTGCTGTCCTGCCGGACATAATGGCTCACATCGGCAATATGCACGCCCAAAAGATAATTCCCGTTTGGCAGCCGTTCCACCGAAACCCCATCGTCCAGGTCCTTCGCCTGGGCTCCGTCTATGGTGACGATGGTTTTTTGACGCAGATCCTTTCGCCTTCTGATCTCCGAAGGCTCGATCCCATCGGACAATTCTTCCGCTTCCTGCAAAACCCTTCCGGGAAAAGATTCCGGCAGCCCATGCTGCCAGATCAGCGCCTTCAGGTTTGCATCCGGCTCTTGGGCGCTTCCAAAAACCTTGGTGACTTTTCCCTCTCCCATCTGGCCTTCCTCGGGCCATCGGGTCATTTTCACAAGGACCTTATCTCCGTCCCGGGCCTTTCCGGCCTTTTTCCCAAGGATCCGGATGTCCTCTCCCATTCCCGTATCTCTTACATAGCTGTGCTTTTTTCCCTTCTCAAAAATACCGGCGAAGGTATCGCTTTTGCGTTTGAGTACCTTGAGGATCTCTCCCTCCCGGCTTCCCGCTCCCCCGGGGCGTACCTGATCCGAAAGGATCCGGGCCAGGACCAGATCCCCGTTCATGGCGCCCTTCATCAAAGAACCGGAAATATATACATCTCCCTGAGGATTGTTTTCATCTATGACAAAGCCAAAGCCTTTTTTGGTTCTGGAAAGGATCCCCGCCAAAAGGCCGGCCTTTTCCGGCAGGATGTATTTTTTCTTTTTCGTTTTATAAACCCGGCCCTCCTGTTCCAGCTCTTTCAAAAGCTTTTCAAAGGCTTCCGTCTTTTTTGACGGGATCTGCAAGGTTTTTGCCAGTTCAGCCTTGCTTTGGGGCTGATAGGAGGGGTCTCTTAAAAGTTGTAATATTTCTTCATTCATCATAATGTCTCCCGTCTATGTATCCAGGCGGAAAATTCCGCCTTTTTCATTTGTTTTCTTCCACAGCGTCCTTTACGTCCTCTGCGCCTTTTTCCGCCGCCTGCTTCAGGTCCTGGGCTCCGTCTTCCAGCATCCGGCCTCCGTCCTCCAGCATTTCCCTGCCATCCTGCAAAACGCCCCCATCCTGGTCAAGCTGCTGCGTATCCTCCCGGGCGGTATTATCTACCGTTCCCGTCTGGGAAGGATTAGCGTCCCTGTTTTCCCCTTCATCGGAAATATTTTCCTCCGTCAGCTTTTCTTTACCGTCGTTTTCTCCGCCGGCGCCGCATCCCGCAAGTCCCAGGCCGCCTGCAAAGAGCAGGGCCGCCAGAAATAATGCGATCCATTGTTTCATTTCATTCACTCCTTTTTTCAGTCTTATCCAATAGTATGGACAAAAGGAGCAAATTTTACTTTTACAAAATTCAGAAAAAAAACCGGACAGTCCATGGCTGCCCGGCTTTGCGTTTATGTTGACTAGAATGTGATCAGTCCGCCGTACTCCAGGAATACAGGAGCGAATACCACCGCTACGATGGTCATCAGCTTGATCAGGATGTTGATGGAGGGGCCGGAGGTATCCTTGAAGGGATCCCCTACCGTATCGCCTACAACCGCAGCCTTATGGGCTTCGCTGCCCTTTCCGCCGTGATGACCTTCTTCGATGTATTTTTTCGCATTATCCCACGCGCCGCCTGCATTGGCCATCATGATCGCCAGGAGCACACCGGCAACCAGAGAACCGGCCAGCATACCGCCCAGAGCGTCAGTGCCAAGGAAGATACCTACGATAACGGGGGATACGATCGCCAGGATGCCCGGAGGAACCATTTCCTTCAGGGCAGCCCCTGTGCTGATGTCAACGCATTTCGCATAATCGGGCTTTCCCGTTCCTTCCATGATGCCGGGGATGGATTTGAACTGTCTTCTGACTTCTTCGATCATCTGGAAAGCAGCCTTGCCCACAGAGCTCATGGTCATAGCGGAGAACAGGAACGGCAGCATACCGCCGATAAACAGACCCGCTACAACAGCCGGCTTCAGAAGGTCGATATCGGAAAGCTCTACAGCCTGAGAGTAGGATACAAACAGGGCCAGCGCCGTCAACGCGGCGGAGCCGATGGCAAAGCCTTTTCCGATGGCGGCCGTGGTGTTTCCTACAGCATCCAGCTTGTCTGTGATCTGTCTTACTTCATGGGGCAGCTCGGACATTTCCGCAATGCCGCCGGCGTTATCGGATACGGGGCCATAAGCGTCTACGCCTACAACCATACCGGTTGTGGAAAGCATACCTACAGCGGCCAGAGCGATGCCGTACAGGCCGGCAACACCATAAGCGACCAGGATGCCTACGGCGATCAGGATGATCGGCCATACGGTGGAAAGCATTCCCACGCTCAGACCGGAAATGATCGTGGTGGCGGGACCGGTTTCACTTTGATCCGCGATCTTCTTAACGGATTTATATTCGCTTGCCGTATAGATTTCGGTGATTTTACCAATCAGAAGGCCAACTACCAGACCGGACAGGATCGCAAAGAAATAGCTGTTTGTCTGGAAGAAATACTGGCTGAGGAAGAAGGATACCACCAAAACGATCAAGCTGCTCAGGTAGGTGCCTCTGTCAAGAGCCTTGGCAGGATTGGTGTTTTCGGAGCCTTTCACAAACATAACGGCGATAACGGATGCCACGATGCCCACCGCACAGATGATCAGCGGGAACAGTGCGCCCATCATGGGATCGATATCGGGCAGGAATACCGCCAGGGTAATAGCGGAGATCATAGCGCCCACATAGGATTCAAAAAGGTCGGAGCCCATACCGGCTACGTCGCCTACATTGTCGCCTACGTTATCCGCAATAACAGCAGGGTTTCTGGGGTCATCCTCGGGGATGCCGGCTTCTACCTTACCTACCAGGTCGGCGCCTACGTCGGCAGCCTTTGTATAGATACCGCCGCCCACACGGCCAAACAGCGCGATGGAAGAAGCACCAAGACCAAATCCGGTGATGATTTCAACCTTGTCCATTCCCATAGAGGAAAGGATAATGTACATGATGCTCAGGCCCAAAAGACCAAGGCCTACAACGCAAAGACCCATAACCGCGCCGCCTCTGAAGGCGATGCTCAGGGCCTTGTTCATGCCGCTGTCCTTTGCCGCGGCAGCTGTTCTGACGTTGGCTCTTGTGGCCACGTTCATACCGAAGTATCCGGCCAGAACAGAAAGGGCCGCGCCTACCAGATAGTTAACGGCTGTGAGCCAGTCGATGAAAAAGCCTAAAATCAGGAAAATCACAAGAGCAAAAACAACGATCGTCTTATACTCTCTGGAAAGAAATGCCATCGCACCTTCTCTTATGTAGGCGGAGATTTCTTTCATGCGGTCCGTACCCTCGTCCTGTTTTTTGATCCAGGATGCCAGGGCAAATGCAACAACCAGCGCCAGCACACCGGCCGCCGGTCCTGCGTAAAGCAAAAAGTCCATCAGATAACCCTCCTAAGATAATGAAATAAATAAACCATTAATATAAATCCAAACAAACAAAAACCACCTTTGCCCCCACCTGCGTCCCCTGTGCGCCAAGGGACAAAAGCTGTTTTTATTTGCAGATTCCTATTCTACCATGACCAGCACAAGTGAACAAAGGATAAACAGGATCGCACATACCGTCGTGACTTTTTCCAAAAGCGAATCGTAGCCGCGGCCCTTCTTCTTGCCGAACAGCTGCTCCGCACCGCCGCCGATGGAACCCGACAGGCCCGCGCTGTTTCCCGACTGGAGCAGGATACTGGCGATCAATACCAGGCTGGCGATCAAAAGCACGATCATCAAAGCAGTTTGCACCTTTTCACCTCCCCTACAAAGTTAACACATGGATTTTATCACAAAGAGCCAGTAAAATCAACAAAAAACTGGTAGTCCGGCCGGCCATTTCCCATTTTATGACATAATTCTCAAATCAGATTTTGTCACAGAATTTTTTCTTTCCAATCCATCAGAAACGGACGATTTCCAGAAAATCTTCGGCGTTAAGGCTGGCTCCTCCTACAAGCGCGCCGTCTATTTCGGTCTTGCTCAGGATCTCCTGGCTGCTGCTTGGTTTGACGCTGCCGCCGTAAAGGATCCGCACACATTCGGAAATATAATAGTCATAGCACTGGGCCACCGTATCCCGTATCAGCCGGCACATCTGATCCGCCTGCTGCGCTGTGGCGGTTTTCCCGGTGCCGATCGCCCAGATCGGCTCGTATGCGATCACAAGGCTTTTCGCTTCCTCTTCCTGCACCTCCCGCAGGGCCGCCTTTACCTGGGCGGACACCACGGCTTCCGCCTGTCCGGCTTCTCTTTGCTCCAGGGATTCCCCCACGCATAAAATCGGGACAATGCCGTTTGCGAAGGCGGCTTTCAGCTTCAGATTCACAGTTTCATCGGTTTCGTTAAAATACTGCCGTCTTTCCGAATGGCCTATGATACAGTATTCCGCACCCAGCTCCTTCAGCATGGAAGGGGAAATTTCTCCTGTAAAGGCTCCTTCCGGCGCATAGTGCATATTCTGGGCTCCCACCCGGATACCGGTGCCCTCCGCCAGCTGCCTGACCCTCATGATCTGCGGATAGGGCACCATCAGGCCCACCTCGGGGATTTCATCCCTGTAATTCTTTTTAAAGGCTTCCATAAAAGCCTCCGCTTCCCGGATGGTTTTATACATTTTCCAGTTGC
The DNA here is from genome assembly GCA_944386095.1 of uncultured Clostridia bacterium. GTDB lineage: Bacteria > Bacillota > Clostridia > Peptostreptococcales > Anaerovoracaceae > CALWZU01. The sequence goes on from CALWZU010000074.1 coordinate 7,157, forward strand.
CCGCCACGAAGGGCCTTCTGGGCTTATCCTCCAGACAGGCGATGCCCGGCAGCTGCTTGCCTTCCAAAAACTCCAGAGAAGCGCCGCCTCCGGTGGACACATGCAGCATCTTGTTTTCCAGGCCGAATTTATTGACCGCCGCCGCACTGTCCCCTCCGCCGATGATGGTTTTCCCGCCGCAGGAAGCCATCGCCTGGGCCACGGCTCTTGTTCCCCCTTCATAATGGGACATTTCAAACACGCCCATAGGGCCGTTCCACACGATGGTCTTTGATTTCATGATCTCATCGGTAAACAGCCTGCGGGTTTTTTCTCCGATATCCATACCCATCATGTTATCGGGAATTTCCATGGAATCCACCGTTTCAAAGGGCGTATCGTCGGAAAATTCGCTGGTGACCACCGTATCCACCGGCAGCAGCAGCTTGACGCCCTTGTACTTGGCCTTTTCCATCAGCCGGCCCGCCAGCTCCACCATATTTTCTTCCAAAAGGGAATTGCCCACGCTGCCGCCCTTTGCCTTGATGAAGGTATAGGCCATACCCCCGCCGATAAGCAGGGTATCCACCTTTTCAAACAGATTTTCGATCAGAAGGATCTTGTCGCTGACCTTGGCGCCGCCCATAATGGCGGTATAGGGCCTTTCGATGTTTTCCAGCGCAGTCCCCAGATAATGGATTTCTTTTTCCAGCAAGAGCCCCGCTACAGCCGGCAGGTAAGTGGCGATCCCCTCCGTGGAGGCATGAGCCCTGTGAGCCGCTCCGAAGGCGTCGTTTACGTAGATTTCCCCAAAACTGGCCAGCTGCTTTGCAAACTGGCTGTCGTTTTCCTCTTCGCCCTTTTCAAAGCGGACGTTTTCCAGCAGCATGACCTCCCCTTCCTTCAGGGTGTCGTGTATTTTTTTCGCATCCTCTCCGGCCACGTCATGAGAAAGGGGCACGTCTTTTCCCAAAAGGGCGGACAGCCTTTTGGCCACCGGAGCCAAAGAAAGCGCCGGATCCACCTTTCCCTTGGGTCTGCCCAGATGAGAGCACAAAACGATTTTCGCCTTCCTGTCCATCAGATAGCGAATGGTGGGAAGGGATTCGATGATCCGTTTGTCATCGGTAATGCGGCCATCCTGAAGAGGCACGTTAAAATCGCATCTGACAAAAACGTATTTGCCGTTTACATTGATGTCTCTGACGGTTTTTTTCATCTTACTGTTTCTCTCCTTAACATAACAAATCGGAATTCCGCCTCTTTGGCGGAATTCCGGCGTGATGATATTTTTACAGGCCTTTTTTGATAACATAGTTGATCAGATCGATCACTCTGTTGGAATAGCCCCATTCGTTGTCATACCAGGATACGATTTTCGCCATTTTCCCATCGATGACCATGGTGGAAAGGGCGTCCACAATAGAGGAACGCTCATCCTCCTTGAAATCCACCGATACCAAAGGCTCGTCGCAGTATCCCAGGATCCCCTTCATGCTGCCTTCCGCAGCTTCCTTCAGGGCCTGGTTGATTTCTTCCTTTGTGGCTTCCTTTTTCAGCTGGCATACCAGATCCACAACTGAAACGGTGGGTGTGGGGACCCGGATGGCCATGCCGTTGAGCTTGCCCTTCAGCTGAGGTAAAACCAGGGCCACCGCCTTAGCTGCGCCGGTGGTGGTGGGGATCATGGAAAGTCCCGCCGCTCTGGCTCTTCTTAAATCCTTATGGGGCAGATCCAGGATCCTCTGGTCGTTTGTATAAGCATGAATGGTGGTCATCAGGCCTTTTTCAATTCCAAACACCTGATCGATCACCTTCGCAAAGGGCGCAAGGCAGTTGGTTGTGCAGGAGGCATTGGAGATCACATGATGAGAAGCGGGATCATAGGCCTCTTCATTGACCCCCATAACGATGGTGATATCCTCGTCCGTCGCCGGAGCGGAAATGATGACTTTTTTTGCTCCCGCTTCTATGTGCTTTTGGGCGTCCGCCTTCTTGGTGAAAAGACCGGTGGATTCCAAAACCACTTCCACGCCCAGCTGCTTCCAGGGAAGCTGAGCCGGATCCTTGTAAGCCAGGATCTTGATTTCCTTTCCGTTGACGATGATCGCATCTTCCTTGGCCTCCACCTGTCCCTGGAATCTGCCGAAGGTGCTGTCATATTTCAAAAGGTGAGCCAATGTGGCCGGACTGGTAAGATCGTTGATGGCTACGATTTCAAATTCGTTTTCCTTGTTCATCGCCGCCTTGAAGGCATTTCTTCCGATTCTTCCAAAACCGTTGATTCCTACTTTCACGCTCATTTCATTTCCTCCTTGATTTTGCGCCATTGTCAGAATTTATTTAGTGCGTTTGGTTCAGGCCCTCCGCCTCCTTCGGCAAAAGGAAGGCCTTTCTTTCTATTTCTGCGGCACTGCCGCTATGAAACCCGAAATTATTATACCACCGATTTAGAGAGCTGAAAACCTTTTCACCGCTTTTCTTAAAAATTTTTATGGGGTTTTGCCATCCGGCCCCGCCTTTCCCCGAAAAAAAGCGGAGCTTGTTTTTTCAGCTCCGCTTTTAAGGTTTGAAAACCCTTTTATTTTTCCCTTACGCCTGTTTTCTTGTAATCGATGATCACATAACCTACCTTCTTCAGCCGGTCCGCCACCCGCTCCATATTGCTGATGGTCTCCAGAAAGACCACGCCGGATTCCGCGCTGCAGCTTCCCTCGTTGAGCCGGTTCATATGGCCTTCCCTGTATTCTCTTTCCAGATCGTTGATGGTGGTTTCCCTCTCCACCACTTTTTTGGCGATGACCGGATCCACGTTTCCTACCGCTTCCAGGGTTTCATCACAGGAGGTCTTCACATATTCGTGGAGATTTTCCAGCTGTGAAACGGCGGTATTGCTAAGGGCGATCTTATGCTCATGTCCGTATTCGGCAAGCTCCACGATGTTTTCCGCATGGTCCCCCACCCTTTCCAGGTCGTTTGTAATGCTGAAAAGCATATTGACCTCTTTGTGCTGGGCCGAGGATATATCCTTTTGCATCAGCTTTTGCAGATAATCCTTGATTTCCCTCTGTTTATAATTGATGGCCTCTTCGGCGTTTTTCACATAGGCTACATCGTCGGGGTGATATACAAACAGGCTTTTAACGCTTTTGTCATAGTTTTCTCTGACCATCTGCCCCATTCTGTCTATCTCCCTGTAAACCTGGGAAATAGCGATGGCCGGGGTTTCCAAAAGGCGGTTTTCAAGAGTCGTTTCAAAGCGGTTGATTTCCCCGGAGCGAACGGGGATAATGTGCTCCGCCGCTTTGACCAGCCAGTTGACAAAGGGCAAAAGAACGATGGTAACCGCGATATTGAACATGGTGTGCACGTTGGCGATCTGCCTTGGCACGTCGCCTCCCAGAGCCTCCACAAAGAACATGACGGGCTTGTTCAAAATAGCGATGAACAACATCACGCCGATGATATTAAACAAAACGTGGATGCAGGCGGCCCGCTTGGCGTTCCGGTTGGCGCTGACGCTGGAAAGCACGGAGGTGATGGTGGTTCCGATGTTGCTGCCAAGTACAAGAGGCACCGCCATGGGCAGGGTCAGAAGCCCCTGAGAGGCCATGGCGATCATAACGCCGGTAACGGTAGAGCTGCTTTGCACCAGGGCGGTGATGGCCGTGCCCGCAAGGAGTAAAATGAAATAAGAGGACATGGTTTCTCCGCTGAACTGGGTGATGAACTGAGCGGTGCCCGGGTCGTCGGCGACCCAGCCCATGGCGCCTTTCAGGATGGCGATACCCATGAACAAAACCCCAAAGCCGATAACCACCTCAAGAAGGTTTTTAGCGGTCTTATTGCTGGTGATGATCCAGAAGATCGCCGCGATGCCCGCCATGATGGGAGCGACCGCGTCCAAATTAAAAGCAACCAGCTGAGCCGTGATCGTGGTTCCGATATTGGCGCCCATGATCAGGCCCGTGGCCTGCACCAGCGTCATGATACCGGCGTTGACAAAGCCAACGATCATAACCGTGGTTGCGGAACTGCTTTGAATGATCATCGTTACGATGGCGCCTACGCCCACCCCGAAAAACCGGTTCCTGGTGAAGGCTTCGATGATGCTTTTCAGTTTGCTT
>CALWZU010000075.1 GCA_944386095.1 uncultured Clostridia bacterium
GACGCAAACCATGAGAGGGAGCCGTTTCCAGGCCAAAAGCGCCGCCGCAAGGCCGCCGATGATACCGATTTCCGGGCGGCCGGGATCGGCGGTGAAAACGCCCGGGACGATCAGGGCCGCCATGGCCGTATAGGGAATCAGCTGTAAAAATTTTTCTACCCTTGGCTGAAATTTCATTTTGTCGATAATGACGGCGGGAAGCGCCCGGGGCAGATAGGTGACAAGGGCCATGCCCAAAATCAGAATGACGATGGTGCTATTCATGGTCAGGCGCCTCCCTTTCGTTTTCATCCTCTACCAGAAAAACGCCTGCCAGAGCGCCCAGAAGGGTGGAGAGGATCAGGGCCCAGCTGGAGGAAAGGACCTGGCACAGCAGGGTGTTGCAGACCGCGGTGAGGATCACAAGAAGCCCAAGGCGGAAATTGCCCCTTACCTTTGGCAAAAGCAGGGCGATAAACATGGCGTAAAGAGCGATACCAAGGCTTGCGGACAGAAGGGGCGGGAGAAAGCCGGAGGCCACCGCGCCGATGGCGGAGCCGCCTACCCAGGAAGAATAGGTAACGGTAATCAGGCCCAGAAAGTACATAACACCGGCCTGGCTCTGAGGCAGGGTGGTGAAGATGGCAAAGGATTCGTCTGTAACCCCAAAGGCCGCCAGAAGGCGGAGCAGAAGGCGGCTGCCCCGCATTTTATTGACCACGCAGGCGCTCATGATCAGATGGCGCAGATTCAGGATAAAGGTGGCAAGGATAATGGCGACAAGGCCGGCTCCCTGGGCGTACATGCCCGCGGCCATCATCTGACTGGCGCCGGCAAATACGGCAAGGGACATAAAGACCGTTTCCGCCGGGCTGAAGCCCGCCTGCTGGGCCATGATCGCGTAGGCGATGCCTACGGGGATAAATCCGAAAAGAACGGGAATGCCGGCCCGCATTCCCATTAAGTACTGGGTTTTTTGATTGATACGCTGCTGCATGGTTGATTGCCTCCGTTTTAGTGCTTTTTATAGTATAACGATTGTGAAGGAGGGATGCAAGACGAAGGGACGGTTTCCTTTGAAAATGATGTTTATTTTTGGCGCCGTTTCGATTATAATGGCTCTATAAGCCGGTTCAAAACCGGCAGAGGAGGAATAAAAGATGAGAGATGAAACAAAATGCCTGCATTCAGGCTACACGCCTAAAAATGCAGAACCAAGAGTTATGCCTATCGTGCAAAGCACCACGTATGTATATGATTCCACGGAAGAGGTGGCGGCGGTATTTGACGAGCCTATGAAATCCCTGATTTATTCCCGTTTTGGAAATCCTACCGTCATGGCGGTGGAAGACAAGATCGCCGATCTGGAAGGCGGCGTCGGAGCGATGTGCACCACCTCCGGACAGGCGGCTACCCTTCTTGCCATTTTGAATATCTGCAATGCGGGAGACAGCTTTATCAGCACCACGGAAATTTACGGCGGAACGGTCAATCTGTTCTCCTTCACCTTGAAAAAGCTCGGCATCGAATGTATCTACATCGATAAAAACGATTCCGACGAGGAAATCGAAAAAGCCTTCAAGCCCAATACCAAGGCGGTATTTGGAGAAACCATCGCCAATCCGGCTCTTACCGTCTTTGATATTCAGCGCTTTGCGGATATCGCCCACCGGCATAATGTACCCCTGATCGTAGATAACACCTTTGCCACGCCTATCCTTTGCAAGCCTTTTACCTTTGGCGCGGATATCGTGATCCATTCCACTACAAAATACATGGACGGCCATGCGGTGCAGGGCGGCGGGGTCATTGTAGACAGCGGCAATTTTGACTGGACGAAGGGGAATTTCCCCGGCATAACAGAACCGGACGAGTCCTATCATGGGATTTCCTATACGGAAACCTACGGGAAAAAGGCTTACATCGTCAAAGCGAGAATGCAGCTGATGCGGGATTTTGGCATGTATCCGGCGGCGCATTCGGCCTTCCTTCTGAATCTGGGGCTTGAGACCTTGCCGGTCAGAATGAAACAGTACTGCGAAAACGCTTTGACCGTAGCACAGTATCTGGAAAATTCCCCCTATGTGGAGAGGGTCATCTATCCGGGCCTTCCTTCGGACGAGAGCTACAGCCTGGCCCAGAAATACCTTAAAGGAGCCAGCGGCGTCATTTCCTTTGTGATCAAGGGCGGAAAGGAAACCGCCATGAAATTTATGAATTCCCTAAAGCTGGCCTCCAATGAAGTCCATGTGGCGGATATCAGAACCTGCGTCCTTCATCCGGCAAGCGAAACCCACCGTCAGCTGACAGAAGAGCAGCTGGTGGCGGCGGGGATCGAAAGCGGCATGATCCGCCTTTCCGTAGGCCTGGAAAACGTCCAGGATATTTTGGAGGATTTGGAAAAAGGGTTCGCGGCGGTGGCCCAATAAGAAGGACAGGCTTCCCTGCCCGGCCTGCTTTTGGGAAAGACGGCGCAGGCGGCCGTTTGAAAAAGATCCTCCTGGCGGAAAAAACTTCCGCTATAAGAGCGCAAATAAAAGACCTTTCTCCGGACGGGATCGCCCGGGGAAGGGTCTTTTCTATAAGGGCCAATTTTACCTTTCTTTATTCCTTTTACAGGCAAGGATTTACGCAAAAGGCCTTTACATAAATTCCACCGCAGTCTGGAAACGCTTTGACCAGTCTGAGCCGGCGGGAACAAAGATCAGATTTGCGCCCCCTCCGGAAGAGGTGCTGGAGGGATTGCTTCGTTTAAAGGCCACATACATATCATCGGTCACCCGCCGCAGCTCGTAGCAGTTCAGATCGCTTGCGGTATCAAAGGGCTGCAGGCTATTCTCGCTGTAGGTGTTGTAATAGAACCGGTCTTCTGTCATGGTCCATCGCACCAGAGGGTAGTAAGCATCCTCTGGTATCGAGCCCGTTCCGTCTGCGTTCAGGGTGGCGATATAATAGCCGGCGGAGGGATTGAACCGGGACCGTACCAGCCATTCTCCCACCAGGATCGAGCCGATTTCCTCCTGGGTGATCAGCGGATAGCTTTCTCTGTTTTCGGTCAGGTATTCGATCACGTCATAGCCGGAGCTGAAGCCGTTTACGTATTCCTGCAGGATGCAGGCCTGGGCCATGGCGGGGCTGTCTTTATATTCCAGGGAGCTGAAGATTTGATAGGCTCTTTCCGTGTTGCCCATTGCCAGGTATTTCATCGCTTCTTCATAGTCCTCCTGGTTTTCCTCCTGAATCTCCTGCTGCTGGGCCTTGGTAACGGCTTCCAGCTGCTGAGGGCTGTCCTGATAGTCCCCAAGCTCCTTAAGAAGCTGGATCGCCTCTTCGTAATCGCCGTCCTCAGCGGCTTCCATGGCCTTCAGATAATTGGTCTGATGGATTTGCTCGGGGCTGTCCTTAAAGCCTCCCAGCTCTTCAAAGATCGAGATGGCCTGGCTGTAATTCCCTTCTTGCTGGGCCGCGATGCCCCGGTCATAAAGCTCGCCCTTTTTCATCTGATCCGAGATGAAACATCCAGCCACAATGATGACGATAACAGCCGGGACTGCGATTTTCGCCACCTTGATGAGCTGCTTTTTCCGAAGCTCCGCCGCCAGCATGGCTTCCTGGGCTTTTTTTGCTTCAAGGGCAAGGCGCTGGTCCTTTTCCTCCTGGAGCTTTTCCATGTCCGGATTCTCAAGCTCGGAAGCGACCTTTCCGCAGGTGTGGCAGGCCGGTTCGTCCTGGAGGTTCAGCCCGCCGCAGGGGCAGTGCCACAGATCCTTTTCCCGGGTAAGCTGGAAGCGGCAGTCCTGACCAAATTTGATCCTGTACTGGCGCAAAAGCTCCCGATCATCAATGCAGTCCTCTAAAAAGGGCGGCTGGGAAAGGGGCTGCCAGGGCGCTCCCGATGGATGCCACAGGGTGTTGTCCGAAAAAATGACTTCCGTTACCTCTACGGAAAAGGCTCTGGTGGATTCATCGGGCAGAAAGACCGGGGTCTTCTGGCCGAATTCGTCATCCCGGAAGGCTGTCAGATCCAGATATTGATATTCCAGGGGACTGCCCAGAGGATGATCAAGGGTGTCAAGGGGTGAAATGCTGACGGTGATGGCTTTGATTTCCTTTTCCCGGATGTTTTTCAGCTTGAGCTGGGCCAGGATCTTTTCGCTTTGGTTGTCCTTTAAAAGAGCGCCGGCGCAGATCAGGACCGGAGAACCGGCAGCATAGAGATTTTCCGGCAGGGAAAACAGCCTGGAATAGCGTTGTTCACTCATAGCGCCGCCCCTCCTTTAGAGATCAGGAAGCTCATCGGCGCCGGCGTCCTTTTGCTTGGAGGCGCCGCTTCTGATCAGCTGCACATCTTCCACCAGCTGGCCGAAGGCGTAAAGAGGCCAGGATGAAATGATGCACAGGATGCCCAGAAGGCCCATGGTCAGAAGCAAAAGCCCGTTGAAGGCATCAAACATAGTCAGAAGCTCGATCAGAAAGGCGAGCAAAAAGCAGACGATGCCGATGATCCCGCAAACCTGCGCGAGTATTTTCAGCTTGCGGCCAACGTTGCCGTATAAAACAAAAATAAAATTTTCCCAGGCGCTTTTATCCATGTATAATCCCTCCTTTGTCACGTATATAATGGATACGACCACAATATGTTGTTAAGCCTTATTATATTCCACAATAAAAGAGGGGTCAATCCTTAAAAAAAATACCGGAAAACTATGGGATTTTTTCGGTATTTTTGATTTTTTGAGGTAAAAAGAAAATATATAAAAAGGTTTGAAGAATCGTTTGTTAAATCAGTAATATTTAAGGAAATCAAAACAAGATCAGAGGGAAAAGGCAAATGGAAACAGGGTAGCAAGAGGCCGGCATAATTGAAATGCTTCTTTTGATATGGTATGTTTTTGATAAAACGGATAAAACGAATAAAACGGAACGCTGACACAGGAAAGACGGAAGAAAAGTCGGAAAATGAAGGAAAACAGAGCTGAGAAAAGAACAGGGACATACGCAGGCAAGAGAGAGGCGGAAGCGGAGCGGGAGGAAGAAAATACCTGCAGCCGGCAGTGGCTTTCCGACAGGGAAATCTGCGAAAGGTTTGAAATCTCCCTTGCCACCTGGAAGAACTGGCGGCGGCTTGGCAAAGCCGATATTGCCTCCTGGGGAAGCCCCCCCAGATATGAAAGAGAAGCGGTGCTGGTTTTGGAGCGCCGCCTTTTCGGGCCGGAGGCATCCAGGCTGAAAAGCCGCCGGAACAAAAGAAAAATAACAGGAAATGATTTTTACGGAGAATATCTGAAAGACGCAGAAAATCGTGAAGCGGTGCGGTTTTTACTTCAGAAAAAGCCTCCCCGGGGGGAAGGGGCTTTGCGGATGCTTCTGACAGAGGCGGCGCTTCAGCTCTTTTGCCAGAGCCGCAGGGAAAAGGCGAAGGCCATGGAGGCAGAGGCCAAAGAAGGGTCAGAGGAGGACTTTTCCTGTTTTTTGGAGGCTTTTTTAGAGGGACGGCTGACGCTTTGGGGGATGGAGGTGCTTTTTCGGGAGCTTTTGGGTGAACAGGGAAGGAAAGCCCTCGCCGGTCACAAAGCCCTTTTGAAGGATTTGCGTATAAAACCCCTGCGATTTGTTTTTGGAGAAGATCTGCTGGGCTGTTTATATCTTTCCCTTTCCGACCTGGGAAGGAGAAAGGCCCGGGGCGCTTATTACACGCCCGGGAAAATCGCAGACAGGCTGCTGGAAGAAATCGGGAAGGAGCAGGAAGAGAGGCTTTTCGGGAAAGGAATAAAAATCTGCGATCCCTGCTGCGGAACGGGGATTTTTCTGATTCGCGCCCTGGAAATGGGGGTGGGGGCGGAGGCCTTGTACGGGCAGGATCAGGATCTGATCAGCCTTCAGATCGCCAGAATCAATCTGGCATTGCATTGCCCCGGCCTGAGCCCGCAGCTGCTAAAGGAGCGGCTGATCTGGGGCAATACGCTAAAGAAAAGCTTTCCTTTTTCTTTTGATCTGGTTTTGGGAAATCCGCCCTGGGGAGGCAGCGACGGTGAAAGGGATATGGCGGAGTATGCCGGCGTTTACAAAACGGCGGCTTCGGGAAAGGCGGATGTCTGCGATCTGTTTGTGGAGCGGGCCCTTGAAATGGCGGCGGAGGGGGGAAAGATCGCCCTTGTTTTGCCCCGGGCCCTTTTGCAGGTGGCCTCCCGCAGGCCGGTAAGGGATCTGCTTGCCGAAACGTGCCGGTTTTCCTTTATGGTTTATCTGGGCAACGCTTTTGCAGGCGTCCAGTGCCCGGCGGTTTTATTGGGGGTGGAAAAAAAGGCGAACGCTCTGCCGCCCGGCGCATCGGGAGAGGCTGCCCGGACGGAGGAAGGAAGAGAAAAAGCCGGGGAAGGGGGCGTTCTTGCCAGCCGGGGCTGCCGGGTAAGCCTGCCGGAGGGCTCGTTTGTGATAGGGGAAAACCGGCGCTATGACAGGTCTTCTTCCCAAAGGTGTTTTTCTTTTTTTGTCTCCGACAGGGAAATGGACTGTCTGAGGGCTATGAAGGAAAAGGGGCGGCCAGTGTATCTGAAGGGAAAGGCCCGGTTTGGTCTTGGGATCGTTACGGGAAACAACCGGAAATATCTGAGCCAGGAAAGGGGAGAGGAGGGCGAGCCGGTGCTGAGGGGCCGCGATATTTTTCGTTTCGCACCTCCCCGGGCGAGCCGGTTTCTGCTTGCTTCCAGGGAGGGCTTTCAGCAGGCGGCGCCGGAGGCTCTTTACCGGGCGCCGGAAAAGCTGGTGTATCGCTTTATTGCCGGGGAGCCGGTGGTGACCTATGATAAAAGCCGGACTCTGACGCTGAACAGCTGCAATATTCTGATTCCCATGATCCCGGAAATGGATATTCTATATGTACTGGGGATCCTCAACTCCCGGGCGGTTTCGTTTTTTTGCAGAAAAAGCTTTTTTACCGAAAAGCTTCTTCGTTCCCACCTGGAGCAGATCCCTATCCCCCTTGCGCCCGCAGGCCTTCAAAGGGCGATCATCCGGCAGGTGAAGGTTCTTCTTCGGGGAGAGGGAGCAGATCTGCCGGGTTATGAGAGGCTGGACAATCTGGTGATGGAGGCTTACAGGCTGGAAGAAGACATGGTTTCTCTGATCCGGCAGGAGAGCCAAGGCCGGAGGCTTTTTCTGAAAGCGGAAGAAGGGGCGGAAAGGTAAAACGGTTGTCTCTTGCGCAGCTTGTGTAAATTGTGGTAGGATAAAGACAGCGTATTGGAAACGGTAAGAAACAGGAGGAGAGGAATCGGGATGAAGCAGGATATGATTTTGATTTTGGATCTGGGAAGCGATGAAAATCCGCGGCTGGCGCGGGAGATCAGAAGTCTGGGTGTGTACAGCGAGATACATCCGCATGATATTTCTCAGCCGGCGCTTTCGGCGCTGCCAAACGTAAAGGGGATCATCCTAAACGGCGGGCCCAACCGGGTGGTAGACGGCGTGGAAATCGACGCCGGGGCGCATGTTTACAATGGTTCTTTGCCGGTATTGCTGGTGGATCACAAGGGGGAAAAGCCCTGGCCGGTCCAGGAAAAGGAACGAAAGGAAGCCATCAGCCGGTTTATTTTTGACACCTGCGGCGCAAAGGCCAACTGGAATATGGAGAATTTTATCGCCGATCAGGTGGAGCTGATCCGGCAGCAGGTTGGAAGCAAAAAGGTTCTTTTGGCTCTCAGCGGCGGAGTGGATTCTTCTGTTGTGGCGGCGCTTTTGATCAGAGCGGTAGGCAAGCAGCTGACCTGCGTTCATGTGAATCACGGCCTTTTGCGAAAGGGAGAGCCGGAGCAGGTAATCCAGGTGTTCAGGGATCAGATGGATGCAAACTTGATTTATGTGGATGCGGCCGACCGTTTCCTGGACAAGCTGGCGGGGGTGGCCGATCCGGAGGCAAAGCGCAAAATCATCGGAACGGAATTTATCAGGGTATTCGAGGAAGAGGCCAGAAAGCTGGAAGGTATCGCATTTTTAGGCCAGGGAACCATTTACCCGGATATTATCGAAAGCGGGACGAAAACCGTCAAGGCGGTAAAGTCTCATCATAATGTGGGCGGCCTTCCGGAGGATCTGAATTTTGAACTGGTAGAGCCGTTAAAAATGCTTTTTAAGGATGAGGTGCGCCAGTGCGGCAAGGCGCTGGGCCTGCCGGATTCCATGGTATACCGTCAGCCCTTCCCGGGACCGGGGCTTGGCGTACGCTGCCTGGGCGCGATCACAAGGGACCGCCTGGAAGCGGTGCGGGAATCCGACGCGATTTTGCGGGAGGAATTCCACAATGCCGGGCTGGAGGGCAAGGTATGGCAGTACTTTACCATTGTCCCGGACTTCAAGTCCGTAGGGGTGCGGGATGGAAAGCGGGCCGATGAATGGCCGGTGATCATCCGGGCGGTGAACACGGTAGACGCAATGACGGCTACTGTGGAGGAGCTGTCCTTTGCATTCCTGCAAAAGGTCACGGAAAGAATCACCCATGAGGTGGCGGGTGTGAACCGGGTGCTGTATGATCTGACGCCAAAGCCTACCGGGACGATTGAGTGGGAGTAAGCGCAATTTACCCGCAAAGCCTTGAAGCGCAAGGGCTTTCGGTCACAAGGAAGTAATTTTCGATTAGGCGGCGTAGCCCCATAACAAAGGCTATGCCGTCTTTTCCTGTTCATTCATTGTTTTTTGTTCTGTCTGCGGGTCAGTCGGCAAGTGGATTTCTCCCACAAAGTTGAAGACAATATCCACTTCCTGAAAACGCTTGCCGTCTATCTTTTCCGGCGCATAGACAACGATTTTCTTGATAAATTCATTGACGATAACAGGCGTTAATTCTGTTATGCCTACATACTTGCGGATAATGGCGGCGAAGCTGTCAAAATCACTCTTATTCTGTTCGTAGGTATCGACTTTTTTCTGCTCCGCATTTACCTTTTCCGTCAGTTCCCGCTGTTCTGCTTCATATTCGGCAGACAGCTTCAAAAACCGTTCATGGCTGATTGTGCCGTTGACATCGTCCTCATAAGTGCGATTGAAAATCCGGTCAAGCTCCGCAATCCGTTTCTTTGCCTGTCCGACTTCCCGACGTTTGCGCTTCATATCCTTTTCCGCTTCATCAAACCGCTGCTGCCGTATCAGTTCCATAAAAGAGGTAATATCATCATAGAACATAGCCGTTACAGCGAATATCCGCTTAAAAACGATAGCGGTCTTCATAACGTCTGCTATGTAGCTATCGTGCCCTATGCGTTCTCAGGAGGAGAATTTCCTTAACAGGAATACCGCAGCCACACAGCGCCGCTGTCAAATTTCTGAACATCTGTTAGGCCCAGGGGAATCACCGAGTGGACCATGGGCAGGCCGTCGAACACCGCCGGCATACCGCCCCGGCCGTCGATGCCGGCGCCGATGAGGATGCTGACCTCGTCCAGCAGGCCGGCGTCCAAGAAGCTGGTGTTGATGGCGGAGCCGCCCACAACGGCCATGCGCTCTACGCCGAACTCTGTCGCCAGGATTTCCGCAGCACGGGCCAGATCGATCCGCTCTTTTCCCGCAGCAATCCAGGAGATGTTTCGGTTGTCCAGATAGGTCAGATACTCCCGGGGCGCCTGCTCGCTGGTGAGGATCAGGAGCGGCTTTTCCGGCTCCCCGGCGTCCGGCCACAGGAGTTTTCCGTGGGTGTCCACCACCACTTCATAGCCGGGGGCGTCGGTCTTCCTGGAGAAAGCCTCCTTCCCCACCGGCGTGGGATCGCCGGCCTGGAATTCCCCGGGCAGGGCCATCTCCAACTGGGCGGTCACCCGGCCGCTGACGGTAGTGGGAGCTTGCAGCGCCTCGAGGGTCTGGTAGTAGTCATCCACACCGGGCAGTTGTTCTGTCATGGCGCAGTCGATTCGTCCGTCCAGAGAGGTCATCATATGGCAGACGATATAGGGCTTCTTCATGATGTTTCT
>CALWZU010000076.1 GCA_944386095.1 uncultured Clostridia bacterium
CGATCGTACCGTCATAGCGACGCTTCCAACGATAAATATACTGACGGTTGGTCTTATATTTAATTGCAGCTTTAGAAACGCCATATTTTTCAGCGAAGCGGATCAGGGATAGACGATATCTCATATCGTGTGTTATACTTGCCATGCGGGGAAACTCCTTTGTTAGTATTTTGGGTTTGGTGATTCAAATATAACACAAAGAGAGGCTATCCTCGCTTTTTAAATATTCAGTTGTAACACATGTATTGTAATCCTACAGGGGGGAAGGGGGATAAACCTGCCTTGCTCTTGTAAGGCCGTATTTGTGTGTGATATAATAACATTTACATTTGAGAAACGACAGAGGCGAAAAGCCTTTGACGGTCACAGATCATTCGAAGGGGTCTCATTTGCCCCTTTAGGAAACGGAGGAGACCGAACATGGATCAAAAAACCTATTATATTACAACGCCCATTTATTATCCCAGCTCCAATCTGCATATCGGGCATACCTACTGTACGGTGGCGGCGGACGCCATGGCCAGGTTCAAACGCCTGACCGGCTATGACGTGATGTTTCTGACCGGAACGGATGAGCACGGACAGAAGCTGCAGCGGGTAGCGCAGGAAAATCATATGAGCCCCAAGGAATATGTGGACAAGATCGTTGGAGGGATCGAGGAACTGTGGAAAACCATGGAGATTTCCTATGACGATTTTATCCGAACCACCCAGGAAAGGCATATGAAAAGGGTCCAGCAGCTCTTTATGAAGATGTATGAAAAGGGCGATATTTATAAAGGTTCCTATGAGGGGCTGTATTGTACGCCCTGCGAGGCCTTTTGGACGGAAACCCAGGCCAAGGACGGGTTGTGCCCCGACTGCGGAAGACCGGTGGAGACCATGCGGGAAGAGGCGTATTTTTTCAGGATGTCCAAATATCAGGATAAGCTTTTGGAAATGTTCGAAAATAATCCGGATTTTCTGGTGCCGGAATCCAGAAAAAACGAAATGGTCAACTTTATCAAGCAGGGTTTGGAGGATCTGTGCATTTCCCGCTCTACCTTCGACTGGGGAATCCCGGTTCCCATAGATGAAAAGCATGTGATTTATGTGTGGCTGGATGCTCTTTCCAACTATATCACCGCTTTGGGATATCCGGATGAGCCGGAAAAATTCCAGCGCTACTGGCCTGCGGATCTGCATCTTGTGGGGAAAGAAATCGTTCGTTTTCACACGCTGATCTGGCCGGCTATGCTTATGTCCCTGGAGCTGCCCCTGCCTAAAAAGGTTTTCGGGCATGGATGGATCCTTCTTGAGGGAGGGAAAATGTCCAAATCCAGAGGCAATGTGGTAGATCCGGTGGTGCTGATCGAAAAATATGGAGTGGACGCGCTGAAATATTTTCTGCTGCGGGAATATTCCTTTGGACAGGACGGCATTTTTACCAACGAGGCTCTTTTGAACCGGATCAATTCCGACCTTGCCAATGATCTTGGCAACCTGGTCAGCAGAACGGTTTCCATGATCGAAAAATATAACGGCGGCTTGATCCCCGTCCCCGGAGAGGAAGGGGAATTTGACGCATCCCTGAAGGCGACGGCTCTGGAAGCGGCTGAAAAGATAGAACCCCTGATGGACCGGCTGAATTTCAGCGGGGCGCTGGAGGAAATCTGGCACATCGTCAGAAGGACCAATAAATATATCGATGAAACCACTCCCTGGATCCTGGCCAAGGATCCCGGCGGAAAGGCCAGGCTGGATGCGGTTTTGTATAATCTGGCTGAGGCCATCCGGATCGTTTCCGTGCTGATCCTGCCCTTTATGCACAACACCGCAAAGCAGATATGGGCGCAGCTTGGCATTCGTGAGGGAGAAGGGACCCAATGGGCGGATGTGTTTTCCTTTGGAATCCTTCGCAGCGGGGCGAAGGTAGAAAAAGGCCCTGCCCTGTTTCCTCGGCTGGACATCGAAAAGGAGCTGGCGGATCTGATGGCCTTGCAAAAAGGGGAAGAAAAAGACCGGAAAGAGGAAGAAAAAAAACAGCCGTCATCTGAGGCGGAAATACAGGAACGGATCAGCATGGAGGATTTTTCCAAAATGCGGCTGCAGGTGGGAGAGATCCTCTCCTGTAAAAAACATCCTAAAGCGGATAAGCTGTTGATTTCTCAGCTGCAGATCGGAGAAAAGCAGATGCAGGTCGTCTCCGGCGTGGCGGATTCCTTTACACCGGAAGAAATGCAGGGGAAAAAAGTGATCGTGGTGACCAATCTGAAGCCTGTGAAGCTGCGGGGAGAGCTGTCGGAGGGAATGATTTTGTTTGCCAGGGATGAGGATGGTTCCCAGAAATTTGTCTGTTCCGAGGCGGCAAGCGGTTCTCCGGTAAAATAGGATGTGCCGGCGGTTATGAAAAAGCAAGGAGACGAAAGGGATGACAAAAAGACTGTTTGATTCTCACACCCATTTGAATTCCGAAGAGCTTTTGGAGGATATTGACGGGGTAACGGAGCGGATCAGGGAAAGCGAGCTTCGCTATGTGATGAATGTGGGCTTCGATCTGGAAAGCTCCCGTCTGGCGGTAAAACAGGCCCGGCAGTATGAATGGTGCTATGCTGCCGTGGGCTGCCATCCCCATGATGTAAAGGGCATGAGGGAAGAGGATCTGGAGCAGTTCCGGATTTTGGCCGAAGATCCCAAGGTCAGGGCCATCGGCGAAATCGGGCTGGACTTTTATTATGATAATTCCCCCAGAGAGCTGCAACGACAGTGGTTCCGTAAACAGCTTTCTTTTGCCCGGCAGCTACGGATGCCGGTGATCATCCATGACCGGGACGCCCATGAGGAAACCATGGAAATATTAAAGGAAGAAAACGCCTTTGAAACAGGGGTTTTGCTTCACTGTTATTCGGGGAGCGCGGAAATGGCGCGGCAGTATGTCAAGCTGGGCGCTATGCTGTCTATTCCCGGGACCATTACCTTTAAAAAGGCAAAAAAACAAATTCAGGTGGTGGAGGCGGTACCCCTTTCCCATCTTCTTATCGAAACGGATGCACCCTATCTGACCCCGGAGCCTTTTCGGGGCCGCAGAAATGAACCGGCCTATGTTCGTTATACAGCCCAGAAGGTAGCGGATATTCTGGGAATTTCCTATGAGCATCTGGCGGAAGCGACCTGCGAGAACGCCATGCGGTTTTTCGGAATCGGGGAAAAGGAAAAAGACGCTTCCCGGGGATAAAGGGAAATACCTGAAAAACAAAGGAAAAAAACGGGGAAAGCTGTCGGGAAATAACCGGCGCCGCCCCGTCATATATCGACAGACATTGGGACAGGCCTTTGCTATACTGCTAACAAAAACAGTTGGGGGAGGAAGCTATGGAAAAGGCTGTCAATGACCTGATAGAGCATGAGATTTTGCAAAGGGCGGAAGAGTCTGTCAAGAAACCGGATTACAGGCTATACTTTTATTTAGCGGCAGCTTTTCTGATTGGAGGAGCTGCCATTTTTGGTTTTATCGATCCTGCCGGTTCGTATTTTCTTTTGGTCTCGGCGCTGGTTTTGGCCTCGGCATGGTTTTTGTGCCGGAGCCTGACCCTTTGGAGCGGAAAACGAAAAAACAGCCTGGATGCGGCAAGAAGCTCCCTGGCCCAGGGAGAAGCGGCTTTCCGGTCCCTGGCCGAGATCTACGGAAGGCCTGCCGGAAAGAAAACGGTGATGGACCGGGAGGGATACAGGGAATTTTTCAGGCAGATCGACCAGGAAATCTGCCGCCGGTGCTATCAGGAAACCAACTGCTGGGAAATTTACAGCGGAAGAACGGAGCAGTATTTGCGCCAGCTGTTTCAGTGCGCCCAAAGCGGAAGAGACGCTTACGATGAGAATATAGACAGGAGAAACGGATTTCTTTGTGAAAATCGCCTTGCCATGGCGGCTCTGACAAAAAATCTGTGGAAGCAGGCGCAGACAGATTATAAATGGAAGAGCAAAATGGAAAGCAGCCGGGAAGCGCTGGCGGCGCAGTTTCAGGGAACCGCCCGGGTTTTCAGACAGAGCCTGGAGCAGGTGGGCAGGGTAGAGAGCCTGGAAAGGAGCGCGGCCTTAAAGGCGGTGGAAATCGGCGTTTCAAAGTACGCCAGGGACGGCATGGTGTGCGGGGACAGCTGCGCAGGAGTGAAAATCAATGACAGGCAGTATTTGTTTTTGCTCAGCGACGGTATGGGAAGCGGAAAGGAGGCGGCCCGGGAAAGCCTTTTGACCATTAATACCCTGTATCAGTTTTTGAAGGCGGGTTTTCCGGCGGAGCTGTCTCTTGACGCCATGAATGCTCTTTTGATCCTCAAATCCAGGGAGGAGATCTTCGCGACCGTGGACATGGCCGTTTTGGATCTGGAAACCGGCGTGATGGATTTTTACAAGGCGGGCTCGGCCGCGGCGTTTATCCGGCGGGAAAACCGGATCGAGGTCATCAAAAAAGCCGGACTGCCTATGGGGATCGTGGAGCATGTGAAAACGGAAACGGTGGAAAAAAGACTGAAGCCCGGGGATATGATCCTGATGATCTCCGACGGCATACTGGATGCGGGCGCTCAAAATCAGGGCCCGGAGGAAAAAG
>CALWZU010000077.1 GCA_944386095.1 uncultured Clostridia bacterium
CTGCCACTTTTTTTATAACCGGTGATTTTGCCAGAAGCTATTCCCAGGATGTAAGAAAGCTTTTCCTGGCAGGTCACTGCGTTGCCAATCATTCGGATACCCATCCCCATATCAATGCGCTTTCCCAGGAAAAAGCGCTTTCCGATACCCTTTCCTGCAATCAAATTTTGGAGGATCTGACCGGAGAAAGGCCAAAACTTTACCGAGGCCCCTACGGAGAATATAACGACCGCCTGCTTACCATGCTAGATGAAAAAAACATGATTTGCGTACAGTGGGATGTAGACAGTCTTGACTGGAAGGATTTAACAAAAGACGAAATCACCCGCCGCGTGGTGGAAAAGGCGGAAAAAGGAAGCATTGTTTTGCTGCACTGCGGCGCCCGATATACGGCCCAGGCGCTTCCCGCCATACTTTCCGGACTGAAGGAAAAGGGGCTGGAATGCGTAAGAGTGGATGAGCTTATGTTTATGGATAATTACCGGATCCTGCCTGATGGAACCCAGGAATCCCTCCTCACTCCAGATGAACCGGCACAGAATGGTCGATCTTGATAAAATCGGGGCCGACCCGGCAGCTCACGGCCCAAATTTCTACCCCCGATTTTCGAGCCTGGACAAGAGCTCTGGCAAAATCAGGATGGTTTTCCCAGTGCGGAGAAAAGAAGCGGACCTGTTCCATCTGAACCACAAAAAGGACGCCGGATCGGATTCCCTCCCCCGCCGCCCTGATCAGCTCCCTCAGGTGTTTTACCCCTCTTTGGGTAGGAGCGTCCGGGAAGAAAGCCGCGCCATCTTCCTCCAGGGTCACGCCCTTTACCTCAAGAAGCATTTGTCCTGAAGGAGAAAGACCGGGAGAAGACAGCAGAAAATCAAACCGGGAGCTTCCCCAGGAAAATTCAGGGCGCAGAGAAGGCGGCGGATCAAAAAGACCTCCTGCCCTGATCCATTCGGCGGCCACCTGGTTTGGCGCCTGACTGTCCATATTGATCAGTCTTTTCCCCTTTTCAACAGCGATCAGATCATATGCCGTCTTTCGTTTTAGTCCCCGGGCTTTTTCAAGATATACCCGGGCTCCGGGAATCAAAAGCTCCCGGCATCTTCCTGTATTTTTCACATGGCAGATCTCTTCTCTTCCATTTATCATCACATGGGCGATAAAGCGGTTTGGCCGTTTGAGAAAAACACCCTCTGTCACCTCAGCGTAGCGCATACTTTCTTCCTCTCTTATCCGCGCAAAGGCCCCTTTTCCTTCACCCCAAAGCGTTTTCCCTGCATTTCAGAGAGCCCACCCTCTAAAGAGGTCTTTCCAGATTTCTGATTTCTTTCTCATAGGTGCTTTTAAACAGGATAAAGGAAACGCCAGTTGCCACCACTTCAGCGATGGGGAAGGACCACCATACATAATTGATCCCAAGAGAAGCCAGAAGATAGGCTACCGGCAGGACCACAAAGAGCTGTCTCAAAACGGAGATCATCAGGCTGTTGATCCCTTTTCCAATCGCCTGGAAGAACACGGAAATCGTAATGCCAAGGGCCGCCAGAAGGAAACCGATGCTGATGGTTCTAAGGGCCAGCGTTCCCATTCCCATCAGGTCATCAGAGGCGTCAAACAGCCGCAGAAGCGGGCCGGGAATGGTCATAAACAGGATCATTCCCACAAGCATAAAGCAGCAGGCGATCCCGCCGCCGATCTTTAAAGCGCTAAGAAGCCTTTTTTTGTTCCTGGCTCCGAAATTATATCCCATGATCGGCATAAGTC
This sequence comes from uncultured Clostridia bacterium, assembly GCA_944386095.1. Lineage (GTDB taxonomy): Bacteria > Bacillota > Clostridia > Peptostreptococcales > Anaerovoracaceae > CALWZU01. The sequence goes on from CALWZU010000077.1 coordinate 1,762, forward strand.
CCTGGGTCAGGCCGAAAACCGGCATGAAAACAAAGGACTGCAAACGGAAATACACGCCCATGACCGCCACGGCCGTGGAAGAAAAGCCCGTGAGGATCGCATTCATACCCATTAACAGAATCGAGGCGATCGACTGCATGATAATAGAGGGAAAGCCTACCTGATAGATCCGTTTGATAATTACCGGATTGAACCGGAAGCCCCGGAAGGAGATCCTCACCTCATGCTCCTTTGTGAAAACCACATACAGACAAAAGAGCATGGACACGCACTGACCGATCACAGTAGCGATAGCGGCTCCCAGAACCCCAAGCTCCGGAACGCCAAAATAGCCGAAAATAAAAATCGGGTCGAGGATTACATTTGTCAGGGCGCCGATGAGCTGAAACAGCATGGGATAAATCATATTGCCGGTTGCCTGAAGGATTTTTTCACAGCTGATCTGAATAAAGACGCCAAAAGAAAGAATGGTGATGGGATACAGATACTGGCATCCCATGGAAACAATGGCAGGATCGCTGGCATAGGCTTCAAGAAAAGGCCTTGCGAAAAACAGGCCGATCAGCGCCACGATGGCCCAGTTCAAAAAAGCCAGAAGCAGGCCATGGGTAGCGGCGCTGTCCGCTTCCTTAAAATTGCGCTCACCAAGGCGTCTTGCGATCAGCGAATTGATCCCTACGCCTGTGCCAACCCCAAGGGCGATGATAATCATCTGAATGGGCATGGCAAGGGTCAGCGCCACAAGGCCGTCCTCGCTGTAATGGGCTACGAAAATACTGTCGACGATATTGTAAAGAGCCTGTACGGTCATAGAAAAAATCGCAGGCAGGGACATAGAGATGATCAGCCTGAACATCGGGGCATGACCCATTTTGTTTTCTTTTCTGATTTCTGTTTCCACCGTTCACCCGTCCTTTTCCATCAGTTGTTTTTATATGCTGAAGACAAAAGAAATGTTATGATTCTTTTCATCTATCAGAATGCTTTTCACTGTTTTTTTAATGATAAAATACTTTAACACCCTCATATTTTTTTGTCAAGACGGGGTTTTTACAGTATAATTTATTGAAAGATGTTTTTTGAAATTCAAAATTTTCAGATAATTTCCAGATTAAAAAATAAAGTTTAACGATATAAGCAATCGACAAAAAAGCGGACAGCTTTTTTTATCCAAAACAAAAACAGAAAAGCAGCATAAGGAGAAGATTAAAAATGAAAAATGTGAAAATCGCGTGTATCGGAGACAGTCTGACCCGTGGCTACGGCGTATCTGAAAGGGATTGCTGGGTCAGCCTTTTAAACGATGAAACCCCTCATCACTGGCTCAATTTGGGCGTCAACGGCGAAAGCTCCGGAGAAATCCTCCAAAGGCTCCAAAGGTCCGTCTCGGCCTGCCAGCCTCAGCGGGCCATCCTTTTATGCGGCGTAAACGATTTTATCTTCAGCATCAACGATGAAAAAACGGCGCTTTCCCATATAAAGCAAATGACCCGCCTGCTTTCTGATCATCAGATTTCCGCCTTCGTGGGCATACCGCCGCAGGTAATCCCTTCCATGGCCCGGAAAGCCTGGGTGGAGGGTACCGATTATGATAAAGTTAATCAAAGGATCCTTTCCTACAAAGATCTGCTCACAGAATACTGCGAAAAGCAGGGCCTGCCTGTCCTTGATTTCTTTGCGCTTTTCAGCAGCCATCTAAAGCGGGAATCCCCCGAGGACCTTTATACAGACGGACTTCATCCCACTGCCCTTGGCCATCGGCTGATCTGTGAAATGATCAAGGAAAGGCTGCTGCCCCTTTTATGATTTTTTCTCATGCAGCA
>CALWZU010000078.1 GCA_944386095.1 uncultured Clostridia bacterium
ATGTGGTTTTTAAAATTTTTACGGCGGCAGTTTTTCTTGTGCTTGCCTTTGGTATCAGTGAATACTACGGTATGGCGATGCCTTTTACCTGGGTGCTCACCGGCGTTTTGACCTCGGCGCTTCTGGCTATCGCCGCGCCGCCGATCCCCGGAGGCGCGCTGACCTGCTATACCGTTTTGCTGACGCAGCTGGGCGTCCCCCAGGAGGGTATCGCCCTGGCGATCGCGGGCAATATGGTGTTGGATTTCTTTATGACCTCCGCCAATGTATCCTGTCTGGAGTCGGAACTGGTTTTTGCATCCCACCGGCTGAATATGCTGGATCATGACACGCTGACAAGGGAGGAGAAAAAAAGATGAAAGGGAAAGGCCGTCTAAAACTCTCAGATGCCGGGTCTTTGTGAAGGAGATGAAAACCTATCGCCCTGAGATACAAAGCAAGGCTCCCTGCTTTTGGAAGGAATTGACGGGCCGGATGATTTGAAGTAACATTAATAAAAATAAATCACAATCAAGATGTGTATGGAGGTAGAAACATGACAATCGAGAAAAACACAGAAGGAACCGTATTGACCATCGCTTTGGGAGGCCGCCTTGATACCACCACCGCCCCTCAGCTGGAAGAGGAACTGAAGCAATCTATGGAGGCCATGACAGAGCTTCATCTGGATTTCGGCAAGCTGGAATATCTTTCCTCCGCCGGCCTGAGGGTCATCCTGGCGGCTCAGAAGATCATGAACAAGCAGGGAAAAATGGTCATCCATAATGTAAACGAAACCATTATGGAGGTATTTGAAGTGACCGGCTTTATCGACATCCTGACGATTGAGTAGCTTTTCGGCGAAGGAAGGGAGACAAGGTGATGAAATCAAAAGAGGTAAAATTATCCAATAGCCTGACCTGCGCCATGGAGGCTCTCCAGGAGGTGGAGAGGGCATCCAGAGACGCGGGGCTGAATCGGGAGCAGACCAATATCCAGAGGCTTTTGACAGAGGAAATGATCACCATGACCACAGATATCCTCAAGGACTGCAAGGGCAGCTTTTGGATGGAATGGGAGGATCATGAATGCCAGCTGCACTTGACGGCGAAGGCGCCCATCGAGCCGGAGGCGAGAGATGCTTTTATCAAAGCCTCCAAGCAAAAGGTCAATGCTCCGGTAAAAGGCGTCAAAAACAAGATCAGCGCATTGATGGCGGGGATGCTTTGCGCCGGTGATTTCCCGGAATTTTACGCCTCAGTCAGCGCCGGGTTTATTGGGGGCGTTCCCGTGGGCATTCCTTCCATGAGCAATTTACAGCCGGTCTGGTCTTTATCCACCTATGAAAAAAACGCCTCCGAGAAAGAAAAATTTGAAGAGATGGAGGGCGTGGAACAGTCCATCCTGACCGGGATCGCCGACGACGTGGTGGTTTCCGTCAAATCCTATTGGGTGGAAATCGTGGTAAAAAAGAAATATGAGCCGGTGGTTCTGGCCGCCATGCCGAAATTCACGGGCCTGTCCCATATCTGTATTTTTGTGGATGATATGAACAGCGCCGTTTCCTATTACCGAAAGCTTTTGGGAACGGAGGTGGAATATTATCTTCCTCATTGGAAAAACGAAGGCTTTTTCAAGGCCGGCGGCTTTATGGAACAGGCTGTGGAGGGGGAGGTTTCCATCGCCTTTGTGGGTGTTCCCGGAACCAGGCTGACGCTGGAGCTGATGCAGTATCATAATCCAAAAGGAAGGACCGAACCGGTTCTGTTTTCGGCAAATGACGTAAGCGGCGCCCGTCATGTGGCGCTGAAGGTCACCAATATCGATCAGGCCTTCGCTCATGTGAAGCAGATGCCCGACACAGTGATGATCAATTCCTCAAAAAATTACAGACCCTTTGAAATCAGCCCTACCAAGCCGGAAGAGGTTCGCTTTTACGATCAGGGCCCGGGGCAGATTGACCAGCGCAATGAAAAAACGGCGGAAATCCTGAGCGGTATCCGTTACTTCTATTTCATCGATAAATACGGACTGCAATGGGAATTTGAGCAGGGGCACACGGATATCGGCGACTGATGGACGCCTGCAAAAAGGAAGGCGGGTTTTTCGTCCAATGGAGCAGCAGCTGAAACGCAACGATTTTTTTCTGACAACGGTTTACCGGAAATACATGCTGGCCTCTGTTCTTTCCATGCTGGCTACCAGCGTGGCGGGTATCATCGACACGGTGCTTGTGGGCTGGTTTTTGGGAGAAGAGGGGCTGTCAGCCATGTCCCTTGTGAGTCCGGTCTATCTGATTTATTATACCATTGGCGCAGTGATCGGCATGGGCGGTTCTATTGCCGCTAATCTGCGCGCCGGCAAAAACGATTATGAAGGCTACCGGAGGCTGTTTTCCCTGTCCTTTTGGATGACCATTGCCGCCTGCCTTTTGACCACCGCAGGGGGACTCCTTCTTTTGGAGCCCATGGTGGCGTTTTTCGGAGGAGAGGGCCTGATCGGGGAATATACAAGGGAGTATCTGTTTTGGTATATTCTCGGCGGAGCGGGAACCCTTTTGATTTACATTCCCCTGAATTTTTTGAAAATGGAGGGGCTGCCTCAGATTTCCTCCGCTTTGTTTATGCTGTCAAGCGGGCTGAACGTGGTGTTTACCTGGCTTTTTATGTCCCCTGTCTTTGATATGGGCATTAAAGGAGCCAGCATCGGAACCGCTCTTGCTATGACAGCCACAGCCCTCTGGGGTTTATATATCCTTTTGAAAAAGGGGACAAACACCAGCTTTGTCAGGGTAAAGCCCACCTGGGAAATGCTTGGGGAAATCCTCCTTTGCGGCAGCCCTAACGGGCTGAATAATCTACTGAATTCTCTGAAGATCCTGGTGATCAATTCCTGGATTTTGAGGATCGGGGCAGCTGCCTATCTCCCGGTTTTCAGCATGGTACGCAACGTATCCGACCTTTTATGCGGCGTTATGATCGGGGTCGCTTCGGCTCTTATGCCGGTTGTAGGCGTTTTTTTCGGGGAAAGGGATAATGAAAGCATCCGGCGGGTCTGTAAAAAGGCGCTTCAGATCGGAGGGGCCTTGTCCCTGATACCGGCGGTTTTTGTGGCGGCTTTTCCAGGGCTTGTCAGCTCCCTTTTCAACCTGACCGACCAGGCCGCAAGAAGCGGCGCGGAAACCGCTCTTTTGTGCCTGGCCATAAGCTGTCTGTTTGCGTTTTTTAATCTGATGCTGACGGGATATTTCAATACGGTGGGAAGGCCGATGCTGTCCAATCTGATCCTGGTTTTGCGGCTTTTGGCATATCTGGCGCCCAGTGTAATGCTTCTGGGCAGCTTGACAGGCATAGAGGGAATCTGGCTGGCGCTGATCCTGGCGGAGGCGTTGACTTTTGGAACGGCGCTTTTGGTAATGGGACTGATCCGCAAAAAAAATCCCAGTCTGGACAGACTGCTTTTGGATACCACAGGAGAAAAAGAAAAGGAAATATCCTTTTCGGTGGGCAACACCACAGAGGATATCATGTTTGCTTCTGAGAAAATCACGGAATTTTGCCAGGAAGCGGAACTGGATATGAAAAAAACCATGCAGATCAGCCTGGCCCTTGAGGAAATGCTGACGGTGATCATCGGCCGGTGTATGGATCCGGGAAAAGAACAGTTTGTGGACATACGTATCAAGAAATTCGAAGAGGATGTGCTGATGCGGATCCGCAATACGGGAAACATTTTCGATCCGATCCGTTATTACGAAGAAAATAAAGAAGATCCTGAACAGATGGAGCAGCTGCTTGGCATTAAAATGATCCTTGGAACGGCAAAGGATATTGAATTTCGGGAAACCTTCGGAACAAATAATCTTTTGATCAGATTGTAGAAAAAAGGAGGAAGCGGATGCTGTTTTACGATGAAAAGGGACAAGAACGACAGATTCGATTCCGGCCCTATAAAAAAGAAGATTTTCCGTCATTTTGCCGTTGTATTGAAGATTTTTACGATGACGGCTATCCATATAAAGAGTACCTTGACGAGGCCTTTCAGGGAGAGGAAAACGAAAAGGGCAATCTGATGACCCTCTGTGCCGTTACGTCTCGGGAGGAGATCGTCAGCACCTCTGCCGTCCGTTTTGATACGGAATTTCCCGGAAGCGGGCTTTTGCTGTTAAGGGTCGTCCGCCAGGCGTATCGGGGTATGGGGATCGGAAGCGCCCAGGAGGACCATCTTCTTTCCTGGATCCGAAACAGGCAGCCGGAGCTTTCTTCCCTTTATGCGGATGTGATGACCCACAATGATATCAGCCAGGGCAGCCTGATCAGAAGAGGTTTTGTTTTCTGCGGACTCAGACCGATGCTGTACCGGGCGCCTGTTATGGTGCCCAGGCTTTCCTGGCCGGAAAACAGCCGGATCAGCCAGGCGGTCTTGTGTAAAAGGGAGAGTATGAGGGATGCGGGCAGGCTCTACTGCCCTGAAGAACAGCGGGAGGCTGTAAAAAAGCTGTATGAGCAGCTGCAGGTCAGCGTGGAAATCCTTTCCCCCCATAAGAAGGAGCCCGATGAAAAAGAGGTCCTTGAAGGACAAGCCTGCTGCCAGAGTTTTCATGTTGACCGGCAGCACCACAGCGGGATATGGATGCTTGAACGGGGAGGAAGGGATTTTGAAGCCTGCCTTTCCCAGGCGGAAGAACCCTTGCGCCTGTGGCGGGACGGGGTGGTTGTGTGTTATCTCAACCTGAAGGATCCCCAGGCTCCCTTTATATATGAAAGACTGAAGGAAAGGGGCTTTTTCTTTACGGGGCTCAAGCCCCTTCAGAGGGACCGGGAATATATGATGCTTTCCTGCCTTGGGAGGCAGTCCTTACAGACAGAAAATATCCATCTGTACCAAGGGGGAGGCTGGCTGTTTGAGTATATCAAAAAGCAGGAAAAAAGGGAAAGGAGGAAGAAGTAAATGAAAAAAGCCGGGAAATTAAGAGACTTTATCCAAAATAATACCATTGGCAATAAAGTGGCGCGCCTGGTGCTGACCATTTCTCTGGCTTCGATTTTGCTTCTTGGTGCGGCGTCGGCTCTGGGCATGATCAATATACGTATGACGGCCACAGACAGCCTTCAGACCCTTAATGAAAGAGCCGGAGCGGACGCTGTCAGCGCTCTGCGCTCACAGATCCAGGACGAGCTTTTGCAGCTGGCAAAAAATAAAGGGGATGTGGCGGATACCAGCCTGGAGCTGATTTTAAACCAGACCCGGCTTGTGGCGATGGCCGCCGAGGATATTTTCAGCGATCCCCAGCGTTATCTGGCGGGCTATGACGGCAGCCTGCCTCTGGATGTATTTGATTTTACCTGCAATTATCCGGCGGAGCGTCTGGATACTTTTTCTTATCACATCAGGGCGCCCCGGGATGTAATGGCTCCCGGCTCCATCGTAGAGGAGCAGGGGCAGGTGGTAAAGGCCCGGCTGGATCCAGGCCGTCTTACCTCCCGGCAAAAACAGGAGCTGTATCTTGCGACCTCTCTTTTACCTGCCCTTGGAGGAATCCGCAATTTCGACAACGGAAACGGCACCTATAACGGTATCGGGGCTACCTATTTTTGTTTCGAATCCTCGGGAATCGACGTTCTGGCGGATACCCTGACGACTCCCATGGTGGAATATGACGCCAGAGAATCCGTGTGGTATCAGCAAGCCGCAAAACTTCAGGCGGGACAGGTCTACTGGACGGATCCGGTCCAGGATGGCTCAGGCAGAGGCGTTTCCCTGATCTGCGCCATGCCGGTGTATGCAGAGGGCCGACTGATCGGCGTTGCCGGAAGCGGCGGATTGATCGACAATATCCGGGAGCTGGTACAAAGCACCAATATCGGCGCCAACGGCTACGCCTTTCTTTTGAACCGGGGCGGGGAGGCTATGACGGTCATCGCCAATGCCCGGCGCAGCCAGGAAAGCGAAATCAATAAATATGCGGCGAACCTGCTGGAGTCGGATAACCAGGAGCTTTTGGAGGCCCTGGAGCAGATCAGAGCCGGACAGGCGGGGATTCGGGAACTGACCCTTGACGGGGAGGAGGTCTATATGGCTTTTTCGCCTCTTTCTACGACCCAGTGGTCCATGGTGACGGTAATCGGCCTGGAGGATGAGGCCATCATGGCGCCGATTTCCCAGCTGGAAGAAAACATCAATCAGCTTACCGATCAAACCAACGGAGAAATGAACGGCAAAATCATGCTTTTACTGGTTTTATTCGCCGGGATCGCCGGAGGGATCGTCGCCCTTGTGTTCTATTCTACCCGGAAATTTTCAAGCCAGCTGGTGGAGCCGATCCACAGACTGACGGAAGGGGTGGGTCAAATCAGCCGGGGCGATCTGGATTTTCAGATCCACGTTGATTCTGACGATGAGACCCAGATGCTGGGAGAGGCTTTTAACCGGATGACCGGGAGCCTGAAGGAATACATCGCCAATCTGTCGGCCGTGACGGCGGAAAAAGAACGCATCGGAGCGGAGCTGAACGTGGCGACCCAGATCCAGGCTTCCATGCTTCCCTGTATTTTCCCCGCTTTTCCGGACAGAAAGGAATTTGATATTTACGCCTCCATGACGCCTGCCAAGGAGGTGGGAGGAGATTTTTACGACTTTTTCCTTGTGGATGAGGATCATCTTGCCCTTGTGATTGCCGACGTTTCCGGGAAAGGCGTCCCGGCTGCTTTATTTATGGTCATCGCCAAGACTCTTTTGAAAAATCAGGCCCAGATGGGAAAATCTCCAAAGGAGGTCATGGAAAAGGTAAACAACCAGCTTTGTGAAAACAACGAGGCGGAAATGTTTGTGACCGTATGGATGGGGATTTATGAGATTTCCACAGGCAAGCTGACCGCGGCCAACGCGGGTCATGAATATCCGGCGGTCAAAAGAGCCGGGGGCGGCTTTGAACTTTTTAAAGACCGCCATGGCTTTGTTATGGCGGGAATGGAAAACGCCAAATATCGGGAATATGAGCTTCAGCTGGAAAAGGGAGACGTGCTGTTTGTTTATACGGACGGGGTCGCCGAGGCAACTGACGGGGATAACCGGCTTTATGGAACAGAGCGGATGCTGAAGGCCTTGAACCGGCTTGAGGAGGATGCGCCCCAGGCGCTTTTGCAGGGACTGAAGGCGGATATCGACGCTTTTGTAGGACAGGCGCCGCAGTTTGACGATATCACCATGCTGGCGCTGAAGGTAAAATGATCAGGTTGTATGAGGTGAGGGATGAAAAGTATTACGGTACCCGCGATCCTGGATGAGCTGACCAGGGTCCAGGAGTTTATCGGCGGCCAGTTGGAGGAAGCGGGCTGCCCCATGAAAGCGCAGATGCAGATCCAGATAGCGGTTGAGGAGATATTTGTGAATATCGCCCGTTATGCTTATGGGCCGGAAGGGGGACAGGCCATTATCCGCTGCGAGGCGGCATCTTCACCCGGCCAGGTGTGCATTGAATTCGAGGACGGGGGAAGACCCTTTAATCCTCTGGAAAAAGAAGATGCCGATACGACTCTTTCGGCTGAAGAAAGAAAAATCGGCGGCCTTGGGATTTTGATGGTAAAGCGGAGCATGGATCAGGTGGCTTATGCCTTTGAGAGGGGCCGCAATCGTTTTACCATGAAAAAGAATTGGTGAAAAACATTTGTCGGAAAAAAGCAGTCTCTCTTTGAAAGAAGGCGGTGTGATAGTTTTTCTGTAAATACGTAAATATAAGAGGTTTTTCTATGATAGAATCTTATTTACAGACTTTTCTTCTCTTCTCCCAAAACGGCTAAAAATTAAACGACACACATACGGATTCCGCCGTATATTTTGAACCAGATATCTTAAAAAAGATATTTGGTTCAAAATAACGGCGGATTTTATTTAGGGCCGTAAAGAAGTTCATCAAATGTTACATCAAGGTCCTTTGCCAATTTCAATACTTGGACACCCGCATATAACCATACTGCCTATCTTCATTCTGCCATAAAAAAGACGGGCATCTGTCCGTCTTAATTATAAAGAAAAAAACTATGCATAAAAAATACCGTACAGGTTTCCCCGTACGGCGGCAGC